>DMZB01000003.1 GCA_003482405.1 Lactobacillus sp.
AAAGAGGGTGTTATGTGATGTAATTTGAATCACATAACAACCTCTTTTGCGCGTTTACAAAGTTGAATTTTATTATAAAGTTAACGCCATCATCACAAATGAGAACTTACCGCCATTTGTCGCTTGTAAATGACGATGCTCGGTGATGAAGCCCAAATCCGAATAAAGTTTTCGTGCCCGTTCGTTAAACTCGGCAACATCAAATAAAATTTTGTGAGAATGATAAGTCGTTTGCACGTACTTGAGAACTAACTGGACAAATTTGCGTCCATTTCCCTGTCCCGTTAAATCGGGTTTCATACCGAGTCCAATTTCGAGAACAAAAGGTTGAGTCGTCGTTTCCACGGCAAAAAATCCGATCAAAACATCTTCGTTAGTGACCTGAAAATAATGATCACCACGCTGTCTTGACGAAATCAACTCTTGGTAATCCTCGGGATCAGCTTTCATATCATAGAACTGGTAGATGCCATCATAGTGCCAGTTATTAGCAATGATTTCTGCATTTTCTTGGGTTAGTGTGGAAATTTGGGTCATCAGGTTCACCTCTTTGTAACCTTAAAAGTTTTGGTGCAACGTCACGTCTAACCGTTGCGTGGTGATGGGTGCATCTGGTGTGGCGATGCGGTTGAGCAGAGTGGTGACCGCCGCGTGACCAATGGCATAAGTGGACTGCTGGGCGGCGACCAGTTTAATATCAAGGTAGTCGAACCAACTCAGATAATCAAACGTGCCGAGTTTGAGACTAGTCAGTTGATGGCGCCCCTTCAGGTTTTGCAACACCTGACTCAAAATCACACTATCGGCCACGACCAGGCTATCGATTTGCTCTTGCTGTTGCAGTTCGTTCAGCGCTTTGGCTGTCGCAGCTGGCGTGTAGTCAGTTTGACGAGTTAGATTACGTTTCATGGGCAAGCTATTTTCCGTTAGCGCCAGTTGATAGCCGTTTAAACGCTCAACAGCAGAGAATTCAACCTGACTACCAATAAAACCAATACGCTTTGAGCCTGCATCAATTAGGCGCTGGGTTAACTGTCGTGCAGCTGCTGGGTTGTCCGTCAGTACTGCATCATAATGGTGGATACTGTCAGCATTAGGTACACGATCCACAAAAACGGTCGGCGTCGTTTGCGTCAGTTTGTCATAATTGTCTATGCCACCGGTGCTGGCGATAATGAGGCCATCGACCATTTGGCCAGTCAACGTGTTTAGAAAACGCGTTTCTTTGTCAGCTTGTTCATCCGTGTTAAATAGCATCATCCGTTTGCCAGACAGCGTCAGTTCGTCACCAATACCTCGTAATAACTCAGTGAAATATGGATTGAGAATATTGCTGACAATAACTCCAATCGTATCAGTTTGTTGATTGCGAATGCTTTGGGCCAGAAAATTCGGTTGAAAGTTCATCTCTTCTGCAACTTGATGAATGTGAGCTCGAGTTGCCGGTGTCACACGAGGACTATCCCTCAGTGCTCGCGAAACGGTGGACGGCGCCATGCCCACACGTTTGGCAACATCTGCTAATGTCACGTGTTTAGCCATGTGATTCTCCTTATGCTGATTGTTCTAAAAGAATAATTGTGTATATTTAGTCAAACGTACTGCAGACAGCTACATTAAAACTGTCAATGCCGGAACAATAATTGCCATTCTAACCACAACCATAGTCCAAACAGAATAAGCACATATAAACCACAAGCCCAGAATGCGACAATGATCAGTGTATTAATTAAAAATAGTCGCACAACAAGCAAACCAAGTGCGAGAACGGCCGCAATGACCAGACGACGCTGGACGGCGTCGAGGTGCTGACGTAATTCTTGTTTGGACAACGTGATCATTCCTTTCTCTATACTTGCATTTTACACGCTGAACAGGTTACGGTGGATCATAATGTTAATTAATTAGCCATGATGATAAATATAAATTAACTATTGTTGATTTAACTGCAATTAATTTACGGGAAAAGGGTGATCAAACGTGTTCTTATCGATGAAACATTTAAACAAGACTTATTCGGGCAATAAAGTTGCCGTTGAAGATTTTAATTTGGACATTGAAAAGGGTGAATTTATCTGTTTTATTGGGACTTCTGGTTCTGGTAAAACGACCACTATGCGGATGATCAACAGAATGTTGAATCAAACGTCTGGGACCATCACGATTGAAGGCGAGGACATTGCCAAAATGAACCCGGTTCAATTGCGACGGCGAATTGGCTATGTCATTCAAAACATCGGTCTACTGCCTCACATGACGATTCGTGACAACATCACACTGGTGCCACGGCTATTAAAGTGGTCGGAGGCTAAACGTAATCAACGTGCAAAGGAAATGATCGAACTGGTTGAGTTACCCGATAGCTTTTTGGATCGCTATCCAGCCGAACTTTCAGGTGGTCAGCAGCAACGAATTGGGGTCGCTCGTGCACTGGCAGCAGATCAAGACATTATTTTGATGGATGAGGCGTTTAGTGCCTTAGACCCTGTGACACGTGAAATGCTGCAGGATTTGGTTAAAAATTTACAACAGAAATCCGGAAAAACGTTTGTGTTCGTCACCCACGACATGGATGAAGCGTTGAAGCTAGCGACCAGAATTGTCGTGATGTCACACGGCAAGATGGTTCAGGTGGCAACACCTGAAGAAATCTTGCGCCATCCGGCTAACGATTTTGTGGAAGATTTAATTGGCCGTGAACGTTTGATTCAAGCAAAGCCAAGCATCACGACGGTTGGGCAGGTTATGCTAAAGACGCCAGTGGCCATGTTAGCTTCAGCAACCCTCGTGCAGGCGCTGAAACTAATGCATGACCGCCGTGTTGATACACTGCTGGTGACCGATCAGAATAATCGGTTATTAGGATTTGTTGATATCGAAACGTTAAATGATAATTACTCTCCGACCAAACATCTGAGTGACATCATTAATCCGCGAATCTTTTACGTGAATGAAAATGCCGTCATTCGTGACACGGTTGACCGGATTTTAAAACACGGTTACAAAAACGTGCCAGTGGTCGATAATGAGCAACGTTTGGTCGGTATTGTGACACGTGCTGCCCTGGTGGACATCGTGTATGACGCATTGTTTGTTGATGACAAGGGTGAAGCAGCAGATGATACTGATCAAGAGACAACAGGGGACGCGACGACTACTGCTGAAACAATATCAGCGGCTGACTCTAATGCGGAATCGGACACTTCCAAACTGGGGTCTAACGCGACTTCGACCATTGGCCATGATGATACAAAGGCGGGTGATTAATTGTGATCACTTTTCTTCAGAATTACGGTGGCCAATTATTGTTTAAGACCTGGCAACACCTGTATATCTCAGGGATTTCGCTGTTTTTAGGTGTGATTGTGGCCATTCCGCTGGGTGTGTTTTTAACCAGGTTTAAAAGATTGGCCGGTTTTGTGATCGGCTTGGCCAGTGTGCTACAAACGGTGCCTGCTATGGCCTTGTTGGCATTGATGATTCCAATCTTTGGAATTGGCGCCAAGCCCGCCATTATTGCGTTATTTATCTATTCATTATTACCTATTTTAAGAAATACCTATTTAGGCTTAGAGGACGTTAATCCAAGCGTACTGGATGCAGCTAAGGGGATGGGGATGAGCCAGCTTGAATCCATTCGAATGGTGGAATTGCCGCTGGCGGCGCCCGTTATTATGGCAGGTGTCCGGTTGTCAGGAACGTATGTCATTGCATGGGCAACACTAGCCTCATACATCGGTGCAGGTGGTCTGGGGGACTTTATCTTTAACGGTTTAAACCTGTATCGTGCGGACTTGATCCTTGGTGGTTCGATTCCAGTTATTATTCTGGCGTTGATTGTGGACTATTTACTTGGCCTGTTAGAGAAAGCGTTGACCCCGCAGGTCACTAATGAAGGGGGCAATAGCTAATGAATCGTTTACGACGAAAAATGTGGTCTATTGTTCTAGTTGCCCTTGCTGGGGTGCTATTGCTGAGCGGTTGTGGCTTTCCTGGCTTGAACAGTTCCGCTGACGGAACCGTCCGTATTGCATCCATGTCTACTACTGAATCGCAGATTATGGCGGAAATGCTGAAGGACTTAATTGAACACGATACTAAATACAAGGCGTCTATTTTGTCTAACTTAGGTTCCGGTAACGTCATGTTTAACGCACAGAAGCGTGATAATGCAGATTTGTCAGCTGTTCGTTACACGGGGACTGATCTGGAATCGATCATGGGCCAAAAAATCGACCGTTCGCGTTCACAGTCACAAACAGATGCGTATGTACGTCGTTATTTCAAACAACATTATCACATGACCTACTTTCCAAGCTACGGGTTTGCGGACACTTATGCGTGGATGGTAACAAAGCCCTACGCAAAAAAGAATCACATCGATACGGTGAGTGATCTAAAATCGCAGGCGGGAAAAATGAAGGTCGGTATCGATCCGATTTGGGAAAACCGTCACGGTGATGGCTACAGTGACTTCAAGAAGACTTATGGCTTCTCGTTTGGCGAGTTATACCCAATGCAAATTGGGTTGGTGTATGAAGCGCTATCTCAAGGACGAATGGATGCCGTGCTGGGTTACTCGACGGATGGTCGAATCAAGAGTTACAACTTGAAGGTGCTCAAGGACAATAAGAACTTTTTCCCACCATACGACTGTAGTGTTGTGGCCAACGATGCGGCCTTGAAAAAGTATCCGCAGTTGAAGAAAACCTTGAGCAAACTGAGTGGCAAAATTAGTTTAACTACAATGCAGAAACTAAATTACCAGGTTGATAACAACCTTGAAGAACCAGCGACCGTTGCACAACGCTACTTGAAGCAACATCATTATTTTGAAGGGGGACGGTAAAAATGAGTCAGTTGAACATTTGGCAACAATTGATTTATTACTTTCAGCACAACGGCATGTACGTGCTGAGTCAATTTAACCGTCACTTCCTCATATCAATTTACGGTGTTTTGTTTGCGGCAATCGTGGGCATTCCGGTGGGTATTCTGATTGCGCGCAACCGTCATTTGAGTGGCTGGGTGATTGGGATAGCAAATGTAATCCAAACGATTCCGTCACTGGCAATGCTATCAGTGTTGATGTTAGGGCTTGGCCTAGGTGTCAATACCGTTATCGTAACCGTATTCTTATACGCGCTATTGCCAATCATTAAGAACACTTATACCGGCATGTTAAACGTGAATCCAGATGTTTTAGATGCTGGTAAAGGAATGGGGATGACCCGTTTTGAGATTTTACGTTACATCGAGTTGCCCTTGTCGTTGTCTGTGATCATGGCCGGGCTTAGAAATGCGCTGGTGCTTGCTATTGGAATCACCGCGATTGGCTCGTTTGTTGGCGCTGGTGGCCTTGGAGACATCATCATCCGGGGCACGAATGCCACGAATGGGGGCGCCATTATTTTGGCCGGTGCATTACCGACAGCGTTGATGGCAATCGTATCAGATACGGTGCTGGGTTGGCTGCAAAAGTTGTTTGACCCATCTTCCCGGCGCAAACAGCAGCGTGCTGAGTAGTTGAACGAAAATTAAATTGAGTATGTGATTGGGTGTTGTGACATAAGTCTATATGGGAAGAACGATCTGAGCGATATCGCGTTTCGAAACCCTGAGTACGGACTTATGTCTCAGCTCCCGTTTTGAGAAAGAGGATGACAGTTTGCGGGCGTACAAACAGACAAAACGGGTGATTCAAACCCTGTTGGATGAGCAGCTTGTACCAGGTGTGAGCTATGCACTGATTGATGGTCCTGAAGTTGATTGTGAGGTAAAGGGCGACGCCCAGTGGTGGCCTGAACACGAGTTACTAAAGCCACATATGTTGTACGATTTAGCGTCTTTAACTAAGGTGGTTGGGACCACAACGGCGGTCATGCAACTCGTTGAATCTCAGCAAATTAGTGTGGACGACAAGTTATCACATTATGTGCCTGAATGGCATGACGACCGCGTTTCATTACGCGACTTATTGACACATACTTCAGCGATTGCCGGCTACATTCCCAACCGCAATCAACTGCCTGCTGATAAGTTGAAGCGAGCCTTGCTACAACTGCCAGTAGGGGACACATTTGAGCAGCGTGACCACTATACGGATATTGGCTTTATTTTCCTTGGCTATGTTCTGGAAGCTGTTTATCAGCAGCCCATTCATCAGGTGATTCAAAGTCATGTATTAACGCCGTTGCATATGCAGACGGCAACCTTTAAACCTGAAATAGCCAACAGCGTGCCCACAGAGTTGACGAAAAAGGGGTTGCTTCGCGGCCGCGTTCATGATCCCAAAGGTGCAATTTTGGGCGAACACTGTGGGTCGGCCGGGTTGTTTGCCTCTTTAGATGATTTGATTACGTTTAGTCAGTGGTTCTTAAGTGATCGTGACGATGTGTTACATGCAAAGACACGTGACATGTTTGAAACGGACCAAACACCGCATCGAAACTTAGGCCGTTCTTTGGGCTGGAATTTATTGGCTAGTTCAGATAATAGTCACCTTGTTAGTTTCCATACCGGGTTTACGGGTACCATAATCATCCTCGACCGTGTTACCAAAAAAGGCCTGATTTTGCTGACAAACCGCGTGCATCCAAGTCAGCAAAATCATCGTTTTATTGAGTGGCGGCCGTCCTTATACCGCACCTTTTTGGATGAAGTTGCCGGTCGCTAGACAGTTCGTAGATCGACTGTGCTAGACTAAATGTAATGGCTTACAAAAATAGCGTCAATTACAGGCAAAAAAGGAGAAAGTTTAATGACTGAACCAATGTTTATGATTCCAGTATTCCATGAAAAAATCTGGGGTGGCACGGGTTTACATGACCGTTTTAACTACGACATTCCAACCGATCATACCGGTGAGGCGTGGGCAATTTCGGCACACCCACATGGTCCGGCTACAATCGTGAACGGTGAATTTAAGGGCCAGTCGCTCGACACAATTTGGGCGCAGCATCGTGAAGTGTTTGGCAATGCCAAAGGAGACGTATTCCCGTTGCTGACAAAAATTTTGGATGCACACGAGGACCTGTCAGTTCAGGTCCATCCTGACGATGCCTATGCCGCTGAGCATGAACATGAACTCGGTAAAACTGAATGCTGGTACGTCATTGCGGCTGAGCCGGGTGCCAAACTTTACTATGGGCATCATGCACAGACCCGTGAACAGTTGGCTGACTGGATTAATAACGATCATTGGGATAAGTTGTTTCGGACTGTACCAGTCAAGGCTGGCGACTTCTTCTATGTACCGAGTGGGACAATCCATGCGCTTGGTGCTGGAATCATGGTGCTTGAAACCCAACAAAGTTCAGATACGACTTATCGTGTTTACGATTGGGACCGTACTGATGCCAAGGGTCGCAAACGACCGTTACACAAACAGCAGAGTATTGATGTGACGACGGTACCTCACGTTGATCCGAAACTGGATATCACAAAAAAGTCAGTGGGCAAGGCAATCATTACCAAGTTTGTGGCCTCTGAATTCTTCGCGGTTTATGAGTGGCGAACAAATGGTGATGAACTTCACTTTACGCGTGGCCGTGCACCGTATACGTTGGCCTCTGTTTTAGATGGCCGTGGTGAGTTGATCGTGCCAGGAGAGAAGCCATATACCTTGGTCAAAGGGATGCACTTCATTATTCCGTTTGACATTAAAGAGTGGACGGTTCGTGGTGACGTGCAGATCATTGCGAGTGAACCGGGAGAAAAGGCATAAGCAAATCCGATGGGTCTGCTTTTTCCTCTGGCACAGTTGATAATTATTATTGTAATCAACAAAGGTTGTGAAATCAGCTTATTTGGGGTAAACGATGTGAGTGATATCGTGTTCCAAGATCCTGAAAATGCGAGTTAACCAAATAAATAGCGCGCCATTCCCGAAACTTGGGGAATGGCGCGCTATTACTTTAATGCTCGTCTTCAAATCGGGCTGATGTCACAGCTCAGGCTAATTAGTATTTTTGAGTACTAATGACCTACAAGAATCATTAGAATGTTGCCGGAATGACCATTTTTTCCTGTGTGCTAAAATCCTGATCAGGGTATTTTCGTTTGAGCGCGGCTACCAGCAGATGTTTGGCAATGTCGCCATTACGCGTCAAAATCGGGCCATGGAAGTATGTGCCATAAACATTTTTATAGTGAACACCTTCCGTACCGTCTGCACCATTATTACCAGCACCCTCGGAAACAACGCCAAGTGGGGCTTCATCTTTCCCAAGGAAGGTCATTCCCTGGTGGTTTTCAAAACCATGATAAACTTCACCGGTTTGCTCGTCTTTGATAATGGTATCACCAATGAAACGGTGATCATGTTGATTTTTCGTGTAGTGGCTCATTGACTTAGTGCCCGTGATCCGTTCACCATCTGCACCAATGTAATATTGGCCGAGCAGTTGGAAACCACCACAAATGGCAAGCGTTGGTCCGCCATCTTCAATAAAGCCAGTAATAGCAGCGGACTTGGTAGGCAGATCTTTAGCCACAATGGTTTGTTCAAAGTCCTGACCACCACCAAAGAAGATAATGTCGGTCTGGTCAGGATCAAAATCGTCACCAAGACTGACAAGTTTGGTGGTGATATCGGTATCCATTTGCTTAGCGTAATACTGCATCGCTAGAATATTGCCGACGTCGCCGTACGTATTCATTAAGTCGCCATAAAGATGGGCGATGTTTAAATGATAAGTTGCCATTAAGCACCCATTCCTTCCTTAATTAATCCTTCGCTAGCTAATTGTTTACGTAATTGTAGCACTGCGGTGTATGTGGCAAGGACATAAACCTTTTTGGTCGGCAGGTGTTTGATTTTATCAGTAACCTTTGTCAGGTCTGGTTCAATCATGGGTTTGTCAATACCGGCAACCCGCAGGCGGAAGGTGATGTCTTTATACCGCTCACCACCCGTTAAAAAGGCCTTGATCATTGGATTGACACCAGTGCCGGCAACGCCAAGCTTTTCAAATTCACCGTCCCAGATCCAGCTGGTATCGATCCCATCAGCGTAATTGGCATTCAGCAAACCGACAAACGAAAAGTTTTCGGGCTCGGTTAAAATCATGTCGATGACCTGATTAACACCGACTGGGTTTTTAATCAGGATCAAAGTCACATCTTTATCGCCAACGTGAATCACTTCCTGACGCCCAAAGACGCGTTCATCACTGGTAAAGGCCTGCCGAATTTGACTTGGTTCGACGTCTAAGAAACGGCCAACCGCGTATGCGGCCAGAGCATTGTAAATGTTGTACAGACCACCGATACCAATTTTAAAAGGTTCCCCGTCTAATTCGAATTGAGAAGCAGTTGGTGTCATGGCACCAAGTTTAGTTACGGCATAATTCAGTTCTGGGCGGTGAAAGCCACAGTTTGGGCAAAAATAATCGCCTAAGTTGCCGTAAGTCATGAAGTGATAGTGTAAAACGTGTTGACACTTTGGACACAACACGCCATCTGTATTCGTGGGTGCTTTCATGTCGCCCTTTGGTAAATGGTTGAAACCATAAAAGATTCTGGGGTTGGGGAGATCAACGGAATTAAATAGTTGGGCGTCACCATTGGCAATAATTGTGGCCTCAGGTGCCAAACGCACACCGTCGATAATCTTCTTATAAGTGGTGTAGATTTCACCATAACGGTCCATTTGGTCGCGGAAAATGTTGGTGAATACAAAGGCGATTGGTTTGATGTAACGTGTGACCTTGATGACGTTTGCTTCATCAACTTCTAGAACGGCAAGTGGGCGCTTACCACGACTACGTTTGGCGTGTAAAAAGGTACCAACGATGCCTTGTTCCATATTGGATCCCGTTGGATTGGTCAACACATCATCGTACTTTTCGCGTAGGACGCGCACTGTCAGAGCCGTTGTGAGCGTTTTCCCATTGGTTCCCGTAATAACGATGACATCGTAATTTTGACCAAGATGTTTCAAAATTTCGGGGTCAATGCGTGTGGCTAATTTACCGGGTAGTGAAGAACCACCGTGCATAAATGTGTGTAGAAACCAGTAAGATGATTTGCCAACCGCTGTGGCAACCCCGCTTCGTAATGACATGAAAAGCTCCTTTAAGTCTGTAATTAACTCTTGATAGTTTAGCACACCTTAGTCAAATCACGGCAGGCGAAGCTCATGTTTAAGTGAATTCTTTAGAAGCGTGATTTTAATCCGGACGCTGTTCAAGCATTAATGCATTCGGTATAATGGAAGGCGATAAAATTTTTCGTAGGGGAAGGCGTCGTATGGCTCAACTATTTTTCCGATTCGGAGCAATGAACTCAGGCAAGACGATTGAAATTTTGAAGGTTGCACACAATTACGAAGAGCAGGGCAAGTCCGTCATTATTATGACGAGTGCGCTGGACACCCGTGATGGTGAGGGTTATGTGTCAAGTCGAATCGGTTTGAAGCGGCCAGCTCATACAGTTAAGGCCGAGACAAACGTCTTTGATGCGGTTAAGAAAATTGATCCAGAAGCATCCTGTGTATTAGTGGATGAAGCGCAATTCCTGCAAAAGCATCATATCTTGGAATTGACTAAAGTGGTGGACGAATTGCATATTCCTGTCATGACGTTTGGCCTGAAAAACGATTTTCGCAATGAGTTATTTGAAGGCTCTAAGTACTTGCTGTTGTACGCCGATAAAATCGAGGAAATGAAAACGATTTGCTGGTTCTGCGCCAAAAAGGCCATCATGAATTTGCGCTTTCATGACAACAAGCCAGTCTATGAGGGTGAACAAGTGCAGATCGGTGGCAATGAGAGTTACTACCCAGTATGCCGTGAGCACTATTTTAATCCACCTTTACAAAAGTAAATTTGCACAACGAAACGAAGTAGGAGACAAGCAGTTATGGATGAAATGTTTAATAAATTACAGGCGGTGTCTGACCGTTACGAGGAACTCAATGAGTTAATGAGTGACCCAGCTGTAATTGCAGATTCAGATCGGTTTATGAAGCTGTCCAAAGAAGAGGGCAGTATTCGTGAAACGGTGGAAAAGTATCGTCGCTATCGGAAAGTCATGGATGAAATCAGCGATGATAACGATTTGTTACACGAAAAGTTGGATCCTGATATGGAAGAGCTGACCAAGGAAGAACTTAAGGACCTCGAAGACGAAAAGGCGAAGTTGGAGCAGGAAATCACGATTTTGATGTTGCCAACCGATCCTAACGACGATAAAAATATCATCATGGAAATCCATGGCGCTGCTGGTGGCGATGAAGCCAGTTTGTTTGCGGCCGACTTATTCAACATGTATTCCCGTTATGCTGAAAAGCAAAACTGGAATGTTGAAGTGATTGACGAGAATGCGACGGAGGTCGGTGGATTCAAAGAAATCGTCCTGATGATCACTGGTGATAAGGTGTATTCCAAGCTGAAGTTTGAAAACGGTGCTCACCGTGTACAACGTGTGCCGGTGACCGAATCTGCCGGCCGTGTGCACACGAGTACGGCGACTGTTGGGGTAATGCCCGAATATGAAGACGTTGACATTGAATTGGATCCAAAAGATATTCGTACCGATGTGTTTCGCTCTTCTGGTGCCGGTGGCCAACATATTAACAAAACCAGTTCTGCGGTGCGGATGACGCACATTCCAACCGGTGTTGTTGTGTCGATGCAAGATCAACGTTCGCAACAACAAAACCGAGTGAAGGCGATGGAAATTTTAAAGCAGCGTGTTTATGACTATTACGCCTCTCGTGAGCAGAGTGAATACGATGAACAACGTAAAAGCGCTGTGGGGACGGGGGACCGTTCGGAGCGAATTCGGACGTACAACTTTCCTCAAAACCGAGTGACGGATCACCGTATTAATTTGACCCTGAACAAACTGGATCGGGTGATGAACGGTGAACTTGATGACATTATTGATGCCCTGTTATTGAATGAACAGGCGGAAAAGATGGATGAGTTGAATCGTGGATAAACCAACACTTTTAGAAGCCCAGCAGTGGGCTTCTTCTTGTCTAAACGTCAAGGCGGCCACCACTGCCCCAGACTTACCGGCGACCATTATGATGGATCTGTTCAACTGGTCGCGGACACAATATTTGATGCGGTTACGTGAGCATCTCACAACAAAACAGTGGCAAGCTTATCAAAGGGTGGTCACACGGATTGCGGCCGGTGAACCGGAACAATACGTTATTGGCACTGCCCAATTTTATGGACACTCTTTTAAAGTGACCCCGGATGTTTTAATTCCCCGTCAGGAAACTGAGGAGCTCGTGGATTGGGTGTTATCTGATCATGATGAGACACCCCAACGGGTTCTGGACATTGGGACAGGTAGCGGTGTTTTAGCAATCAGTCTAGCTTTGAACCGACCACAATGGCAGGTTACAGGAACAGATATTAGTCAAGCGGCGGTTCAGGTTGCCCAGCAAAATGCAGACCAATTTGGTGTGAAAATCGATTGGAAAATCGGCGATTTGTATGCACCGGTGGCCGGAGAACGTTTCGACCTCATCATCAGCAATCCACCATATATTAGTGAAGCGGAACGGCCACTGATGGATGATAATGTGTTGGACTATGAACCCCACCAAGCGCTGTTTGCCGCGCACAATGGGTTGGCACTGTATGAACGTTTGGCCGCTGGTTTAGCTGAGCATTTAACCGCTAACGGAAATGCCTATTTTGAAATTGGCTTTGCACAGGGAGCTGCAGTGAAACGTTTATTCAAGGCGGCAATGCCAATGGCTGAGGTTACCTTGAAGCAAGATATAAATGGACATGACCGCATGATTCGCGTACGTTTGACACGAAAATGAATAGTGACAGATGACAGCGGCAGGCGCTTGAAGAAGGGACAAAGGGAGAGTATAAGCAATGCAAACAAAACGTTTTTCTAATCAGGAAATTAATGCTGCGGCGGCCGCTTTAAAGGATGGACAATTAGTCGCATTTCCAACAGAAACGGTGTACGGGTTAGGCGCCGATGCTACTAATGAAACGGCTGTTAAACAGGTCTATCAGGCAAAGGGGCGCCCCAGTGACAATCCGTTGATTGTTCACGTTGCGGACATCGAGACAGTGAAGGCATTAACGGAACCATTGTCTGGGGCAGCACAAAAGTTAATGGCAGCATTTTGGCCCGGTTCTTTGACGATGATTTTCAAATTAAAACCAGGTGTACTCTCAAAGTCAGTGACTGGTGGATTGGATACGGCTGCCTTTCGTTTTCCGGCAAACGAAACGACCTTGGCGCTCATTAAGGCATTAGGGCGGCCAATGGTAGGACCTTCAGCGAACACTTCGGGTAAGCCCAGTCCGACAACGGCCGATCATGTGCTTCACGATTTAAACGGAAAAATTGCAGGCGTTGTTGACGACGGGCCAACCAAGGTCGGTGTGGAGTCGACTGTGTTAGACATGTCGACAGCTCAGCCCGCAATCTTACGGCCAGGAGCCGTCACGCCAGAACAAATTGAAGCCGTAATTGGACAAACGGTTGCGACCGAAGTACATCAAGTCGGTGCTAAGGAAACACCGAAAGCGCCCGGTATGAAGTATAAGCATTATGCACCAACGGCCCAGGTTTATATTGTTAATGACACCGATTGGGCAGCAGCTTTAAAATGGGCAGGCCAGCAATCCGTTCAGATTGGCCTAATGGCTACGCGTGAACGACTGGCCGGATTAACGATTCCCCAGAATGTCGAAGTGTTCGAATTAGGGCAGGACGTGACCACAGCGAGCCATCTGCTTTTCGCTGGTTTGCGGCACTTTGATGACGAAGGGGCAATCAAGGACATTTTGGCTGAGGGATTTGCCGCTAATGGTCTGGGGTTAGCTTACATGAATCGTTTGAAAAAATCCGCCGGTAATGTTTTCTTCACGCAGTCTTGAATGTGATTGCGTCGTGAATTCATGATGGCGTAAAATGAACGTAGCGGCTCGGCTGCAGACTAGTGACTGAGCCATCCAAATCAATTTAGACATCTAGGAGGCAGTGCCAATGAGTTATCAAGACACAGATCCAGAATTATGGCAGGCGATTGCAAACGAAGGTGACCGGCAGCAGCATACCATTGAATTAATTGCATCAGAAAATATCGTTTCTGACGCAGTTCGTGCTGCGCAAGGTTCGGTGCTGACCAATAAATATGCTGAGGGCTATCCTGGTCATCGCTATTATGGTGGCTGCGAATACATTGATGTCGTCGAACAATTGGCGATTGATCGAGCTAAACAACTTTTTGGCGCCGAGTATGCAAACGTTCAACCGCATTCCGGTTCACAGGCTAATATGGCTGCCTACATGGCATTGATCAAACCAGGCGACGTTGTAATGGGCATGGCACTGGATGACGGCGGGCACCTAACCCATGGTTCAAAGGTCAATTTCAGTGGTAAAACGTACACTTTTTACGGATACCATGTTGACCCACAGACCCAACGTTTAGATTATGACGCGATTTTAAAACAGGCGCAGGAGGTTCATCCGAAGCTAATTGTGGCTGGTGCCTCTGCATATAGCCGAATCATTGATTTCAAAGCATTCCGGGAGATTGCGGACGCTGTTGGCGCTAAACTGATGGTCGACATGGCACACATTGCTGGGCTAGTTGCCACGGGCTTGCACCCCAGTCCGATCCCATATGCTGATGTGGTGACAACGACAACACATAAGACATTGCGTGGACCACGTGGCGGATTAATTTTGGCCAAGGCCGACTATGCTAAGAAGCTTAATTCAGCAGTTTTTCCAGGTACACAGGGTGGTCCACTTGAACATGTGATTGCCGGCAAAGCGGCGGCATTTGGGGAAGACCTTCAGCCTTCATTCAAAGTGTATGGTCAACAAGTTATCAAGAATGCACAAGCGATGGCTGCCGTGTTCAATAGCGATGACCAAGTCAAAATTCTGACTGGTGGGACTGATAACCATCTAATGACGTTGGACCTAACGGGGACATCGCTAACCGGCGCCGCGTTACAGGACCTATTGGATAACGTGGACATTACGACCAATAAGGAAGCAATTCCAAATGATCCAGCCGGTCCAAGAGTGACTTCCGGATTGCGGCTGGGCACACCGGCCATTACGACACGCGGATTTGATGAGGTCGAGAGCAAACGTGTGGCAGAGCTAATTCTAGATATCATTCATCACCCAGACGATGCTAATGTGCCCCGCGATGTAGCGGTTGCAGTTCGGCAATTAACAGATGCGCATCCAATTAATGTGAAATAATCTGCAAATGCGCTCGCGTTCTGGCTCAAAATCGACTAGAATTAGGTTCAGAAAATAAAAGGAGTGTGGCATCCCATGGGGAAGTTTGAAGTTCTTGATCATCCGTTGATTCAGCACAAATTAACGATTATTCGTAACCGGGATACAGGCACAAAGGTATTTCGTGAAGTTGTTAACGAAATTTCAACATTGATGGCGTATGAGGTTTCTCGCGATATGCCACTCGAAGATGTTGAAGTGACCACGCCAATTGAAAAGACCGTTAAGAAGCAGCTAACGGGTAAAAAGGTTGCGATTGTGCCAATTATTCGGGCTGGACTCGGAATGGTCGATGGCTTTTTAAACTTAATTCCAGCGGCCAAGGTTGGTCACATTGGAATGTACCGGGATGAGAAGACATTAAAGCCGGTTGAATACTTTGTTAAGATGCCAGCGGACATTGATCAGCGTCAAATTTTTGTAGTTGACCCAATGTTAGCTACCGGTGGTTCGGCAATTATGGCGATTGATGCCTTAAAACACCGGGGCGCACATAATTTTAAATTTATGTGTTTAGTGGCTGCACCAGAAGGTGTAAAAGCTTTACAGAAAGCACACCCGGATGTCGATATTTATACGGCTGCGCTAGATGAAAAGCTGAATAAAGATGGTTATATCATGCCTGGTTTGGGTGACGCAGGGGATCGTTTATTCGGGACAAAGTAGGTTTGTGCCAATTTAAATCAGCAAATTATCAGAATAATTTTAAATCAGAACTCACGCTGTTTTTGTTGCGTGGGTCCTTTTTGTATACAGATAGGTAATGTAGCACCGTTTTAGCTTGTACCAGAAATGACAAAGGTAAAACGCGCAGTCTGGATTTTTACGCGTATGAAAATATGAATGGTTGAGTAAATACTCGCCGGCTTAGATTTAATTATTTTCCTGTTGTGCCAAACAGGTTTATAAGCAAAAATGTAAATAATTTTCTTTGTATTCGTGATAGCGGTTTCAATACGACGGATTCATTGTCAGAGTAGGAAAGAGACGTGATTTGCAACTTGTAAATTCTTTTGCGATTGATTTTCAATGGTGGTATCATAATTCTGTATTTTGAACAGCAGGGGTCCGTCTTTTTGTGGCCATTTTTAGGTAACATGAACGGGCTGGTTCACAATATTGCAACATAACTAAGGTTACGAAAAGAGGTGATATTTAGTGGATTCCTTCCAATTTTTGGGGCTGACTTTTAACACCGCCAACATTATTTCAATAACAATTGTGTTTGCCATCGTTTTTTTTGTCATTTTCTTCCTATCAAGAAAGATTACGATGAAGCCAACTGGTGGGCAAAATGTTCTGGAGTGGGCAATTGATTTCACAAACGGAATCGTTCGTGGTCAGCTGCCCGGTAGTGATGGTGGACAGCTTGGATTATTTGCATTTACTTTGTTTCTCTTCGTGCTTTTTGGCAATCTGTTAGGTCTGTTCGCACAGGTTTCAGTGAATGATGTTGATTTTGTACGTAGTCCTACTGCCAATCCGGTGGTGACGTTAACGATGGCTATGGTTACACTAGCGTTGGCGCACTTTCTGGGTGTGATTAAGTTCGGTTTTGGTGGTTATATCTCAAATTCGTATTTCAAACCGTTTGGCGCATTACTACCAATTAACCTCATCGAAGAATTCACGAACCTGTTAACGTTGGCTTTGCGGCTTTACGGTAACATCTTCGCTGGTGAAACGTTGTTGAAGTTGATTGGTGGCATGGCCTTTTCCCATGGTTTGCCGACAATGATTGCAGCGTTGCCACTCGAGATTGTTTGGCAGGGATTCTCGGTATTTATCGGGGCAATCCAAGCCTATGTTTTTGTAACCTTAAGCACGGTATACATTTCTCGAAAAGTTACAGTAGAGGAATAAAAAATTCTCAGGAGGATTCAATATTATGGGAGCAATTGCTGCTGGAATTGCCGCAGGTGCGGCAGCTATCGGTGCCGGTGTTGGCGATGGTATGGTTATTTCTAGTACTTTAAATGGTATGGCTCGTCAGCCGGAGTTGTCCGGTTCACTTCGTGGAACGATGTTCATTGGTGTTGGTTTGATTGAAGCTATGCCAATCATTTCAATCGTTATCGCCTTCTTAGTTATGAACAAGTAATTTTTTAACTAAAGAAGTACAAATTCTGACAAGGGAGGTGCCAATAGATGTTTTCACCATTAGTTTTAGCTGCTGAAAAGGGTTTTGATTACGGCGATATGTTGTTCTACATGGTCGCATTTGTTCTGTTAATGTGGTTAGTTAAGGTGTTTGCTTGGAAACCTGTCACGAAAATGATGAATGACCGAGCCACTAAGATTGCTAACGACATTGATTCAGCTGAAAAGTCACGTTCTGACGCTGAAAGTTTAGCGACTCAACGTCGCGATGCGCTTGCAAACTCACATCAAGAAGCATCAACAATTGTTGCTGATGCTAAGACTGCGGGTAACCAACAGCGTGATAAGATTATTGACCAAGCACAAACAGATGCACAAAAGTTACGTGAAAATGCGACTTCTGACATTGAACAGCAACGTCAAGATGCCCTTGTAAGTGCACGTAAAGACGTGGCTGATTTGTCTATTGAGATTGCTTCCAAGATCATTCACAAGCAATTAAATGCCGACGATCAAAAGGCATTAATTGATTCTTATATCGAAGGGTTGGGAAAAGATGACCAAACTCGCTAAATCGCAGGTTGCTCGTCGTTATGGTCGCGCCATGTTTGACGCAGCCAGTGACAAGCAACGGTTAGAGTCGGTTTATGATGAGCTCATCCAAGTCCAAGGTGTTTTTCAATCGGTACCTAATTTGGGTACTGTTTTGACAGGTGCTGGTTTACAGAACCCTGAGAAAGAAGCCCTCTTGAAGCCTTTGTTAAGTTCAGCTAGTCCGCTAGTACACAACTTTTTACAGATGCTTTTCGACTACGGCCGGTTGGATGATACGGTCGCAATCATTGATGAGTTCAAACGGCTCTATGATGAACAGAACCAAACAGTTTACGCTGACGTAACCACTGCTGTTAGCCTTGATGAAGGGCAACAACAGCGATTAGCGGACAGTATCGCCAAACGGGTCGGTGCAAAAACCGTTCACGTAAACCAAATTGTTAATCCAGATATTATCGGTGGCGTTATCGTCAACAGTAATAACACTGTGATCGACGGTTCGATTCGTACCCGTTTAGCACATATCCGTCAAAGTTTGACGCGATAAATTTTTAAACAAAGAGGTGAATTCCGCATGAGCATCAAAGCTGAAGAAATCAGCGCTCTGATTAAGCAACAACTTGAGAACTATCAAGAAGAGCTAACCGTTGAAGAAACGGGAACAGTAACCTACGTCGGTGACGGGGTTGCCCGTGCTCATGGTCTGGATAATGCATTAGCTGGCGAACTGCTCGAGTTCGACAACGGCGTGTATGGGATGGTCCAAAACCTTGAATCCGATGATGTCGGAATCGTTGTTTTGGGTGCTTACGATGGTATCCAAGAAGGTTCGTCCGTTAAACGGACTGGCCGAATCATGGAAGTACCTGTTGGTGATGCCCTTATTGGCCGTGTCGTTAACTCTTTGGGTCAACCAATTGACGGTAAGGGTGAGATGAAGACAGATCACACTCGTCCCGTTGAATTCAAGGCCCCCGGTGTTATGCAACGTAAGTCCGTTAGTGAACCATTACAGACTGGGATCAAGGCGATTGACGCCTTAGTACCGATTGGCCGTGGTCAGCGTGAACTGATTATCGGTGACCGGAAGACTGGTAAAACGTCATTAGCCATTGATACAATTGTTAACCAAAAAGACCAGGACATGATCTGTGTCTACGTTGCGATTGGTCAAAAGGAATCAACTGTGCGTTCACAGGTTGAAACCTTGCGTCAATTAGGTGCGATGGATTACACGATCGTTGTTTCTGCTGGTCCTTCTGAACCCGCACCAATGTTGTACTTAGCACCTTATGCTGGTGCAGCGATGGGTGAAGAGTT
>DMZB01000248.1 GCA_003482405.1 Lactobacillus sp.
TACGTCGTGAAATTCAATCATTGACATAATCGGTTCCTCACCCTCAAATAATCTCGACCCATTCCGTTGAACTGCAAACTGTTTGTAATTCTCAAGGTCATTAACTAAGTTTAGACCCTAATAAGAGGGCGTGTCAAAGCTCAGTAGCTCTGATACGCCCTTATTCTAAATATTTTTTTATTGCTCGCCTAATCTATCAGAATTACCGATTTTCTCGACGATTTTGAGACGTTTTATTTGACAAATTAGATGCTTCTGGGTCCGAAATATGCTGAGATTGTGCAGAGTTCGCAGATTTGAATTCAGTTTGGCCAATAGAGGTGGCAGAAAGATCAGTTGCTGGCTGATTCGTGACTGCTGAGTTTGATGTTTTTTCGCTGAACGCCACTTCAACTTTAATGGTATACGGCAAACTTCGCTCAATCACACCAGAACGTCCAGCCGATTTGGCCACTCCACCTTGCAACACTGCTGTGGCTAAAAACAGTTTGAACTGCTCATGTGCCTGTTTGATGTCAGACAGACCAACTCGCGTAATCCGACCAACCGGCAACGCCGTCATCTGATTCATCCCCGCATACACAACAAAATGACCATGTTCCTGCCGTAGATCAAAATACGGCAACGGAGTCCCCTGACCAATGGCAAACACCGGCTTATTCGTTTCCTTCGCCAGATCAAGCACCTCTTGGTCACTGTGCCCATCGTAATCCTGTGGCAACAAATTCTCCGCCTTTAACTGAGCCGCAATCTGAGCCAGGTTTTTATGGTTCGTTCCGTTTAGTTCAACCTTCGCAGGAATGACCTGCTTTTCGTCATACAGACCGGTCGATGGTGCAAAGTGGTCGTAACGATCGTGTTCGCTGAAGCGCCCTTCCTGTTCCTTTAAGCGCTCATCACCCAGTAGTCCGGCAATCTTTTCAGATGGATCCAGCACGAAACGCCGTTTGAGAAAGTAAAAGAAGAAATTTACGATTGTAAAGTACATCAGCAACAAGAATACCAAAATAAGTAACACGCCACGCACATAACCAGCGTTTTGGATAAACTTGATGCCGATATAAAGCAAATACCAGTCGCCAAAGAAGCCAAGAATCGTATAAATGCGGCCCTTTAAAGTGGTATTGACATTAAAATAACCGAGAAAATGGTTTGCCATGTCTAGCAAACTGAGCATATTGTCACCTCACTTCTATTATTGACTGCTCGAATTGGTTGTTGCCGAAGACGAATCGGTGTTTGTGTTCGTGTCCGTATTGCCGGTGGTGCCAGCCGAACTAGTAGAACTTTCTTTAGCCGCTGATGATGTGCCCGCGCTCGACTCTGTTGTCGATGAGCTACTGGTCTTTGTGGCGGTACTGCCGGTATCGTCACTGCTATCATCAGTTTTAGTCGTCGTGCTCTGACTCGTGTCGCCAGCCGTCTTGTCGCTATCAGTGTTATCAGAATTGTCAGTCTTTGACTGATCTGTATTTGAACTACTGCTGTTTTTTGTGTCATCTGATGAAGAACGCGTGCTATCACTCGATGAGTTCGTCACGGTTCTCGTAACCGGTGCACCTTCAGAGGTATTGGTCACTTTATTGACCACGATGTTGGTCGCGGACAGTGCAAGAATGATCGAGACAACTGCCACCGGCGTTATAAACGGTGGAATGCGATGATCCATATCTGACAGCTCCTTACTTTAAAAATTGAATGCTGCTAACTTCGAATGAAGTTTAACCTAACCAATTGGTGCTAGACCAATTCAAACATATAGTATAGACAAAACCCGCCAACGTTTGCCGTTGACGGGTTCGATTTACAGGGAATTTAAGATTTTTAAATAAGGTTATTTGACACCGGCCGCAACGCAATCAGCACATAGACCATACATTTCGAAGCGATGGCCCTCAATTTGCGCGCCGGGTAACTGATCAGCAAAAAAGTTCATTGGGCACATCGTCAGCTCCGTTACTTTGCCACAGTTGCGACAAATAAAGTGATGATGGTGCATATTGGCAAAGTCACACTGAAATTTAATTCGCGCCTGATCGCCATTGACCTGTTGTTCCACCAAGCCAAGGTCCTCAAACTCCTTCACGTTCCGGTAAATGGTCGCATGGCTCATCCCCGGGTAAAAGTCGCGCATGTACGCATCCAAACTCGTCACATCGGTATAATGATCTGGCCGCTGACACAGAAACGACAGCATGGTCCGCCGCTGTTTCGTGATTTTCAAATGATGCTTCTGTAAGACTTCAACTGCGGTATTGACGTTTTCTGCCATGTTGGGGACCTCCTGTGTTGCTGTGACGTTGGGTTGTGTTAAAAAGTAACCATTACTGTTATGTAGTGTAACAGAAACTGTGGCAAAAACATAGTTAAGGGTTTGATGAAACCATCTTGTTTATCTACAAACCAGAAAGTATTTGGGATTTAATTATTTCCTCCTGATTTTTATCTAGCACTGAATCTAAAATACTGACTAAGTGATTTTCCAAACCTTTTTTAAGGACACAACAGATTTTTTCACCATGATGATATGTCGAATCACTGTGCAAGTTTCGCACCGACAGCGGCACATAGAGTCCGCTACTAAGTAATTTCAGATCAAGTCCAAGTATTTTTCGTCTAGATTGTATCCTTGCATCTGATTTATAAGTTGATTTGGAAACTCCAGGGCTTAACTCCGTATCTGTAGTAAAAAGTTTAGGTAGCAAGCCAATCACTTGAATTTTAGCGTCTGTCGTTCCATCACAGTGAACCAATAATTTCTTTAAATTTAATTTATTCTGTTCAAGTCCATATGCAAATCTATTTCTTTGGCCCTTATACTTCACACCACACATATGCATATAATCTGAGGTATTGACCGAAAACTCCAGTATTCTTGATTGTGTAACGAAAAACAATCTGTTTCCAATGATGTTTTTTTCTAAATAAATAAAAGTTTCAGACATATTTTTGAGATTATAAATCAAAGTCATATGGTTGCTCTTATGTGATGAGAGTGTTTCAAAATCATTATGCTTGTATATTCTCATTTTAATATCCTTTACATTAACAAAAAAGTGAGACGCCCGAAGGCACCTCACAATTACCTGTTTTTATAGTCGAGTCACACAACTATCTGTAGGCCAACTGACACTACAATAATAATCACTATCAGGTCAGTGATCTAACCATCCGTGAGCACACAGGCCGCACAATTCGTTGTGACTGGGAACAGGTCACCCTTACATCAAACATTATACCCATTAAAGAAATTTACAACAACAAAAAGCTTAGTACTTTTTTGGCCCCACCCACATTTGGGTTACACCATCGCACAGCACAATTACTTTTATCACATTTATACTCAATCAGTTCAACACTTCAGTTACCAGAGCATCGATTTTCCCCTTTGTGGATTCCAAATCGTCATTCACTATGACATGTGCGACGTCCTTCAACTCAGCAGGCAACGTCAAGTCACGGCGATATTCCGGGCTTTCCAAACGCTCTTGTAGCATCGTCGTATCATCGCCACGTTTGGTCATTCGCTCAATCAGGTCTTCATCTTGACTGACTGTCAAAAAAATGATGACTGCCTCATCAGCTAATTCTCGGGCATAAGTAATTGCGCCCTTCGTATCGAGCACAATGGTAATGTAGGGATTCTTTTCAAAACCAGCGTCAATACCTTCATGTGACGAGCCATAACGATAGCCTGAATACGAAACTTGCTCCAGATAATGGTTTTGGTCAAATGACGCATCATCTTCAAAATAATAGTCCACACCGTTCATCTCGCCCTTGCGCGGTGGCCGTGTGGTGTGTGTGATTACCTTGGGCATATGATAATAGTCGCGTAGATAATCGCTGACAGTGGTTTTGCCAGTACCAGTCGCACCAGTAATGACAAAGACACGTTTCTTCATGGTCTTCCTCCGTTCAATTTCTCACAGGATCTAAGTTTACACCATCGACCGTCAGTTTGAAAACGTACCGCAAATGAAACAGTTCATTTCTCATCAAATGTTCCCCCAAAAAACAATCACTGCTTTCGCTTCGCCAATCACAGGCGCCGTCCCCTGAGACCGGTCTCAGACCCGAAGAACACAGGTCTTCAACCTCGCCTTTAAGCCTGCAAACCAAGTCTTAAAGCTCGTCTCGCAAGACTAAGTGGCCCAGACCGCCACTAAGACTTGCCGACACGGGACTCTGCCTGTGATTTGCTTCACTCCCTTTGGATTAGAATAATTTAAGCATCACGTTTCCCTTTCCGAAAAGTATTGAACTCGGCGAACACTTATTTCACGGTGTAACGAATGATTCTAACAACCTCAAGAAGATTGAACATAAATCGTGTGATTAAACTATTGTGTAGTGAGCCGGAGGCGAACGACAACGGCGTAAGGCATAATTCGAATTAGCGGTGTGTCAATCACTTTTTGAAATTAGCAGTTGACGTCCTTTTAAAAAATCGTTATAGTTATCTTCATCAAATGAGAATAGTTCTCATATTCCAGAGGAGAAACGTTTATGACACAATCACTAACTCACAACTCACGCAGTTTCGCGTTTAGTCTGTTTGGCTAGTGCTTGCATCGACTGTTGGATGCAAGCACGGTAAACTTCCGGTTTGCATCCATTCGGCTAACGTTTATTTACAATGAACTCACACCGTTTGGATGAATGTCCCATCTTCGTCCAAACGGTTTTTTGATGGCAATCAACGTGCGATTGTTCACTAAAATAACTGGTGTTTTTGGCGAAGTGCTGAAAATACCAGTTTTTATTTATAAAAGGAGAACCGCCAATGTCACTTTTAGATAAAATGCTCAAGAAAGAATCACTCGATAATTATATCGACGCCGATAGCCGCCTGATTAAATCCATGTCCGCATGGGACCTTGTTGCGCTGGGCATTGGAGCCGTAATTGGAACCGGGATCTTCATTCTACCCGGAACCGTCGCCGCCACTAAATCTGGTCCTGCCATTATTTTATCCTTCATCGTAGCGGCCTTTGTGTGTGGCTTGGCTGCAATGTGCTACGCTGAGTTTTCATCTGCGCTGCCAATCGCTGGCTCTGCCTATTCTTATGGCAATGTGGTCTACGGCCAGTTCATTGGTTGGATTCTCGGATGGGCACTCGTTTTGGAATATATGTTATCCGTTGCAGCCGTATCCACTGGTTGGGCCGCCTACTTCAATTCGTTGATCTCCGGATTTGGCATTCATATGCCAAAAGCGCTCTCTGGGGCGTTTGATCCTGCTCATGGTACCTACATCAACTTAGTGGCCGTGCTGATCGTGCTCTTTGTTGCCTGGTTATTGAGTAACGGAATGAAAACTTCGACGCGTGTGCAAAATATCATGGTGGCGGTCAAAATCGTCATTATCTTAATTTTCGTACTGGTCGGTCTCTTCTATGTCAAACCAGCCAACTGGCATCCGTTCTTTCCATATAAAGGTGGTGTGCTCGCCGGCGCCTCAGCTGTCTTCTTCGCTTTCTTAGGTTTCGACGTTGTGGCGGCCTCCGCGGCAGAAGTTAAGAATCCCAAAAAGAACATGCCCATCGGTATCATTGGCACACTGATCGTTGCTTCTATCTTATACATTGCTGTTTCAATCGTTCTAACTG
>DMZB01000149.1 GCA_003482405.1 Lactobacillus sp.
TAAATTAACTGATCACATAGGAATCGGACCCATAACCAACCACCCGGCTAATCAAACATATGTTCTTTTTTAGTGTTAATAGAAGTCCCCATATAGGGGACTTATGAAAATACAACGCCCAATACATTGACGCCAGATTCTTTATCAACTCTGATATTAGGATAATCAGGATTGAGTGACATCAGGATAGCCTCACCATCAATGACTGATAGTTTCTTGAGATAAGCGCAACCATCCATAACCGCAGCAATGATCTGACCATCACGGTAATCGTCTTCCTTTTTGACAAAGACAACTTGCTTATCCTGATAAATAGGCTCCATTGAGTGGCCGTTTATCTGGAAAGCATAGTCATAATTGCTAGGAACAGGCTTATGTACGGTTACAGTGAATGGCTTAGTAGAATCATCAAGGAACTCACCAACGCCGGCAGAGAGGACACCACTGGCGGTAATTTCGAGGGTGTCGTCGTCTTTAGGGAAGCTGATGACGTTAGACGCTGTAGACAAACGTTTTTTGATGAAGTTAATTGTTTCTTTTTTCCCGTTTGAATCCAGCTGATCGTATAAACGCATTAATTCAGAACTGTCATTCTGTACATTAACAGTTGAACTAAACCTAGGGTCAATGTCTGACTTTAGTACATTAAAAAAGTCTGCGAATTTTTGCACATTTCCCAAGGTGGGAAGTGAAGTACCTTTAAAATATCCAGTTAAAGTGCTCTTAGGTATTTTTGTTACTCTATGAATGTCGATCTGCTTTTTGTTCTGAGAATTGAGCAAATTATTTAAATTTGCTGATACTATTTTCTTGTTTAATGTATCTTGTGGTGTCAATTCTGGACGTGCCATAAATGTATCCTCCATTTCATTACCTATATTATATCGAATTAATTCGAACTTTTCAACAAAATAATTAAAAAAATACTGATTAATTCGAATTTTAGGCTTGAAAGTTCGAATTAATTCGTATATAATTAATTATGTTGTTAGGAGGTGGTAATGAATGAAACTGATTAAGTTCTCCTTAGAGGCTTGCCGAAAAAATGTGGGAATGAATTTAAAAGATGCGTCGGGATATGTTGGGATAAATTATCAGACACTATCTAAGTATGAACACGATAGCTCGAATATTCCTTTGAGCTTACTTAACAAGTTGTCCGTTCTATATAACGTTCCAACGGATTATATTTTTTTGGGAAAAAAGGACGAATTAATTCGAACTTTAAGATCAACGCAGCCTGCTTAAGATTTAGAAAGGAATGATCCACATGAATGACTTAGTAATCATGAAAGACCAACAAGCAGTCACCAGTAGCTTGCAAGTAGCAGAGACCTTTGGTAAACGACATGATCATGTTACGCGTGATATTGAAGAATTGATTGTACAATCTGGCTCCCCAAAATTGGGGAACGAAATGTTTGCCACGGGAGTTTACGAAAACCGTGGCAAGGAATATCCAATGTATTACATGAACCGTGATGGTTTTACTTTACTAGCGATGGGATTCACGGGAGATAAGGCACTTCAATTCAAACTCCAGTACATTAAAGCGTTCAACAAGATGGAAAATCAAGTGAGATTCCAGGTTCCGGATACTTTGCCAGAAGCATTACGTTTGGCTGCTGACCAAGCAGAAAAAATTTCAGTATTACAGCCTAAAGCAGACTATACCGACAAGATGTTAGCCAACAAGGGGTTAGAAACGATCTCAATGATTGCCAAGAACTACGGCTACACAACACGTGAGTTTAACAAGCTGCTACATGGCTTAGGTATTCAATACAAGCAAGGTAAAACGTGGTTGTTGTATGCCAAGTATCAAGGCAAAGGCTATACACACGTTGAACCATACGAATATACAAACAGTGATGGTATTAAACATGTACGTAACACCATGAAGTGGACGCAAACAGGGCAAAAGTTCTTGTACGACTTTTTGAAGTCAAAGGGAATCATGCCACTAGTTGAACAGACAGTATAGGAGGAAAGTTAAATGGATATTCGAGAAGCAATTATAACTGCAGGAAAAGACGGTGGTATTACCATTTCAAGTTCTAAGGTAGACGGATCCAGTATCTTAGTACCTGATGATTCACCGAATTGCGTGAAAATATACGACAAAGATACCGGGAAATTTATAAGCGGGCGTTGGAATCCAGAACGTTTGGACCTTATTCGCGGAGATTGGGAGCCAATCAAAAAGGAAGTCCTAGTAAAGGACTTCCATATCGACTTAAAAGCTAGCCAAGATTAATAAGGAGGAGAGTTTCATGAAATTAACAATTAAAGGTACGCCGGAAGAAATAAAAAACGTGCTCCAGGCTATTGACGGTAGCAAGGAACACGAAAACACAAAAAAAGTATTAATGAATGCAGATGGAACAGTTAAACATCACTACTCTAATGACGCTAAAAAATATATTGATCTAACCACAGGCGAGGAAGCTATTTAAGTTCCTGTTTCAATTGACCATATATTTTTAAAGTAGTTTTCACGACATCACTCGGCTTTAAGGTAGCCGGAACATGTCCCTTATCAGCTATGATTGATTCGGCATTTGTTCTTAAAAGCGTATCTGTAAGATTTGCCGCAATATTTAGCAATTCTTTATCGGTCATATTTATCACCTCGATTAATTGGAATAGATCGAGTATACCGCAATAAATTACGGAAAGGAGGCGAAACGAATGGAGAAAGATGAAGTACTAACTGGTATTGAAAAACTTAATACGACAACCTTCGAAAGTAAGAAACCAGGTTTATCTCTTGTTTTAGAAAACGGTAATGTACTAGAAAATGAAATTGAAAAAGCCCAGCAACAAGCCGCTGAGCTTCAACATACTTTAGACCATATTGTTAATTTTCTTCCACAATTTCGGATGAAGTGAACAAGCAGACAGCATAGGAGGAAAAAACAATGGATAAGGAGCTTCGAAAGGCAGTACGAGAATATTTATTGGAATTGTTAAGCGAAAAAAATAAAAGTCCAAAAATGGCGGCAACCATTGCTGAACTTTATAGACTGTTACTTGAATAAGACACTCATGATGTTACTTCGGCCAATGTCAAAGATTGTATCACCAATAAAT
>DMZB01000029.1 GCA_003482405.1 Lactobacillus sp.
CACATTTTATTACCTTAAATACAAAACTTCCGCCACAAATGCACAGTGCACCCGCAGCGGAAGTTTTATGTGACAGCTTTGAAATAACCCTTGGTGCATTCACACCGACTAGTTATTTATCCAAGCCGTTCATGTATTCTTTAACCATGTCCGCAACATCTTCGTTAGTTTCAGCATCTAATGCCTTATCAACGAGACTTGCTGTGGTTTTAGTGTCTAATTTCTTCATTAACGAGCGGGTCTGTAACATTGACGTTGCACTCATTGAGTACTCATCCAAGCCCATTCCCATTAATAAAGGCACAGCAACTTGATCTCCGGCCATTTCACCACACATACCGGCCCATTTGCCTTCTGCATGTGCAGCATCAATAACTTGCTTGATCAACCGTAGCAAAGACGGGTTGTAGGGTTGATACAGGTATGAAACATGTTCATTACCACGGTCAGCCGCAAACGTATATTGAATCAAGTCGTTTGTTCCGATGCTGAAGAAGTCCGCATACTTAGCCAATTTATCAGCAATTAAGACAGCTGCAGGTACTTCCATCATCATACCGACATCAATGTGATCAGCCACTTTGACACCGTCTTTGATGAGTTTTTGTCGTTCTTCATCATAAATGGCACGTGCACGTTTGAATTCGTCCACTGTCCCAATCATTGGGAACATGATGGCAATGTTACCGAATGCAGAAGCGCGTAACAACGCACGCAACTGTGGCCGGAACAAGTCAGGTTGATGCAAACTGATTCGGATGGCACGGTAACCCAAGAATGGGTTCATTTCCTCTGGTAATGGCAAGTAGTCAAGGTGCTTGTCACCACCAATGTCCATTGTCCGCACAACAACCTGTTTGCCATGCATGTCTTCAGCAGCCTTCTTGTAGGCTTGGAATTGTTTTTCCTCGTCTGGCAATTCAGCGCTGTCCATGTACAAGAATTCAGACCGGAACAAACCAACTGCTTCGCCACCGTTGTCATTGACAGCAGTAACGTCATCAGGTGTCCCAATATTTGCGGCGATCGTGAAGTTTTTACCATCCTTTGAGACGGAAGCTTCATCCTTCAGTTTGTCCCATTCTGCCTTTTGCTTGGCAAAATCTTCGCCCTTTTTAGTGTACGTGGTCACATCTTCATCAGATGGATCAACGATGCCAACACCATCTAGACCGTCAACGATGACCTTGTCACCTTGCTTAATGGTACTGGTGGCATTTTCTGTACCGACAACCGCTGGAATTTCCAACGTCCGACTCATGATGGCCGAATGTGAAGTCCGTCCACCTAAGTCAGTAATGAAGCCCTTGACATACTGACGGTTTAACTGCGCCGTGTCACTAGGCGTTAAATCATGCGCCACAATCACAACTTCAGAATCAATCAAAGCTGGATTAGGTAAATTCTTACCCAGTAGGTGGCTCATAACCCGCTTGGTTACATCACGCACATCAGCTGCCCGTTCTTGCATGTACGCATTGTCAGTCATACCTTCAAAAATCGCAATAAAGTTATCGGTAATTTCTTTCAATGCTTCTTCTGCGTTAACTTTGTCAGAGTCGATCTTGCCTTCCATTTGGCCGATCATTTCTGGATCTTGCAAAATGGTAATATGTGCTTCGAAAACTTCGGCTTCTTCAGCGCCCAAGCTCTTTTCCGCAACGGCTTTGATCTGTTGTAATTCCTTAATTGAAGCATCAAGAGCACTATGTAAGCGCGCCTTTTCTGCATCAGTATCAGAAATTGTCTTCTTATCAAACGTTAAATCCGGATCAACTAACATATAGGCCGGAGCAACGGCAACACCGTTACTGGCCGCAATCCCACTGAGTTTCTGAGTCATTAGTCAGACAAACCTTCTTTAGTCATGGTATCCGTAATTGCACTGATAGCGTCTTTTTCGTCTGCGCCATCGGCTGAAATCGTAACATCGGCATCTTTACCAACACCTAATGACATAACACCCATGATGGACTTCAAGTTAACGGATTTGCCATCGTAAGCCAAGTTGATTTCTGATGAAAACTTGGAAGCAGTTTGTACTAATAGAGTTGCTGGACGTGCATGTAAACCTGTGTCTGCGATAATGTGAAAGTCTTTAGATTCCATAATAATTAATCTCCTTAATGCTCTTAGATTTGTAAGGGATTACTTTGCCGTAAAAACGGCGATTCATCAATCACCTTCTGTATCATAGTAGCATATGTTTTTTACAAAATACAACCATTCGCAAAGGAAAATTACACGTTTTCGTAAGCGGTACCATTGCTAATCCTACACAGATAGCGGTCTAGACCATACTTTGCAAATGCTGAAAGAACGGCATTTATTTTTGGAATCGTTTTCCAAACGTAGATCACAAAATAAAACTGGTCTCGAAATCAACTTGAAAATATTGCTCGCTTACAGAATCAATTACTATTGGCTAATTGAAAAATCGCCACTGTATGGCAAAAGATGCCTAAACAGTGACGATATGTGTTTCTCCGAAAAACATCAAAAAGATTCTGCTTTAATCCTTCTGATAATGATAGGTGACCTCGCCACCCCGATCGGCTTCACCCACAACACGTTGACGGAAGGTGACCTTCATCAAGGCACTTTGAAAATCCATAAAATCCTTAGGCGTTACCTTTAATTCCTCGATTTCGCCATTCTTTAATTGTTCTAGCTTTGCTGCATATGAGTCGCTCATTTGTGTTGATCCTTTCTTCGCTTTAGTAGCCACCAGCCGCACTGCACGAGACCCAAAGCAATCGTCATCCCCAGCACAACGATTGACAGATGAATGCCCTTTTTTAATCCTGGCGTGTGATAGACCAGTTTAACCTGCTGCTTACCAGAGTGCGTTAATTTGATGCCAACAAACGCCCGATCAGTCTTGATTACTTTGACCCGCCGACCATTAACGGTTGCCTGCCATCCCTGGCTATATGGAATGGAAGAAGCTAACACGCCAGTTTGGTGTGTCGTCACCTGCCCAGTCACCTGATTATGTCCGAGTTGTAATTTCTGTAATCCGTTTTTTTGCAATTTACGAACTTGCTTATCATAACTGGTCGTCATCGGAATTCCAACCAACTGTAAATCAAATGAGTAACGCCCCACCTGGCCAAGTTGCAGTGTCATGCCATTTGGAACCTGATCCACCCAGCCTAAATTCAGCACTCCGGCGCTGGTCTTTTCGTATTCGCTAAGATTCGTTTCAGCAATCTGACTCAGTGAGTTACTGATTGAGCCGTTGGTCAGGCTAATTCGCCAAGCCTGACTAGGCGATCCATTCGCAACATTACGTTTGAACGCATCCCAGGCGCCGTGGGCACTTGTTTGGTTACTGCCTGATGATAGATGCCCGTTGATGCCAGGTGAATTAAGCTTATCAATACTGATCCGATCAGCCAATGTTGGTTCTGTATAGTGCACGTTTGTGGTTAACGCGCGCAGTTCCATCCCCTGATACTGTGCTGCATTAGGAATGTACAACGTGTAAGTGTCCGACTTATTCGTATCGGCGAGATTACTGGTGCTGACAATGTTTTGATTTTCATCATACAGTTTATACGGAATAGAAATACTTTGCGGTTGTAACTTAACAGTTTTGAGTCCCTTAGTGTCACGAATCGCCGTCACACTAGCTAAATTAGCTTCCTTCTCGTTAGCATCTAATTGACGATACGTTGCGTTACTGATGACATTGGGTTGAAAGTACATTAACGGAAAATTATCGGTTGTTTGATAAGCCTGAACATTGCCATTAGTTCCGTAGAATGACTGATTCAAATCAGGTGTTTCACCAAACGTTGGCAAATAATTATGTGGCAAGTTTGTGCTGGCAGGTAATGGCGAGTTTGCATATAAATCGCGAACCCCCAAAAAGTTCAGCACCCGGCAACGGTCATCAAACTGCTGAATTGGTAAATTTAACTGTCGCTGATTATTTAACAGATCCCGACTAAACTGAATTGTGGCACCATTTTGAATGGAATAAAACGAACTGATATTAGCGTTATTGAGTAAAAAATTGTTCGGCGTAATCCCGGCAGAAGCTGTCACATAGTTGCTTACATTACTAGTCCGAGCAAAATTTGGTGCATATGGGTTAGCCTTAACGCCATTTTGCTGTGCCCACGTCGGATTCTTTGCCACCGCTGTTGGTGCCATGCCATAGGGTTGTGAAATCAGCGCTTTAGCAGCCCCGTTTGGTAAGAACTGATGAATATCGTAAGCCGCATTTTCAAAATTAAACGCTACAAAGATGTTTACCATAATTAAGGCACTCAGCACCTGCGGCTTTAATAAGACCGGCCGAACAGTGCCGATAACAAAGACACCGCCATAGAGCATTAAAAAGAAGAGCTGTGGCAACACCGTGTTTGTAGAATCCGCGATGATCAACGTGCTTATAAGAATAAGTGCCAGAATAATACCAGCCCATTTAAAAATTGGCACCCAGTCCGACAATGTCATGGTCCCTAGCTGTTGTAAAAACACACCAGTCATTAAGGCCAATGGCAGGCTCATCAAAAATAGCCAGCGGTTCGATGGCGACGTGAATCCATTCAGACTGGCGGCAAACATCGGCAACAGACTGAGCACAGTCGTTAATAGCATCAGCCTCGTAACTAATCGATACTGCCGATGGTGCATAAAAACCCAAACGATAACTAGCAGCAACACGTTAACTGACAACGTATTTAGCCAAAACGGGTCAACATTGACATTTCCTAACAGTGCGTTTGGCAAACTAAGATAGTACTGCAACGAGTACACACGCAGTCCACTGGCAAACGGCACATCAAAGCGTGGTGAGCTCTGCAGTGCCTTGATCTCTGGTAAGGTCAACCACAATGTTGCCAGAAGCCCCATCACACCACTCAGTATCATTCGGCCAAAGTTGAGCCATCGTTTAACTGCAAATGGATTGGGTAATTCAATCCACCGCAATATCAAATAAACAATGCCACCGATAGCTAACATAAATGCTAGATAAAAATTGACCACAACGCTAAAGTAAACAACCAGGCCAAACCCCCACGCCGAATGACCCTGTAACACTGCTTCAATTGCTGTTATCAGTAATGGCAATAAAATCAACGCATTGACGAAGAAAGGTTGAAACAAGCTGGCATAAATGGCAAAGCCACTACTAAAATACACCATTGTGCTGAGCCAAACGGCCCACCGTTTGAGCGAAAAGTGACTGGCAAAATAGGTAAAACTGAGACCGGCAAAGAACATTCGTGTTATGCCGATCAGTTGAAAGCCAAGCAATAAATGTGCTTTGTTAAACAGCAAAATCAGATAAGCAAACGGATCTCCAATAACATAGTAAGAAAATGTTTGAAACGCATCTGCGCCTAAACCAATGTGCCACGACCACTGCAGCGGTCCCTGGCTTAAGTGATGCAACCAGCTCAGCAGGAGACGGCGATACTCAATCATGATCGGCACATGTTGGTGTAACACATCATGCGTTGAAATGAGTGAATAGCCAAACAGCCAGTACACCCCATACGTGAGCAAACAAAAGAGTACAAAAAAGAGCACGTACCCACCATAGAGTTTTCCTCGCTTTTGTTTTGCAAATGAAAACTTCATGGTTGATCGTGCTCCTTTAGTCGTTAGGTTTACATGTAAGCTGATTCTTACATTATGAACAAAACGACCGAGCGTCGCAAATAATTATTTTCTGTTGGTTGGATAATGAAAACAAATGAGGATCAACAAGTACAAAATCTACGTGACAATCACTTCATAAATTTCATTTTTAGACTATATTGTTTTCCAGCAACAATATCGTATTGAATCAATCGATAATCCCGCAACAGTTGTCGCTGCTTTGCAGACAGATCAGACTGTGCAACAACTTGGCCCTTATTATTAACTAATTCAGTACCACCATTTTGCGTATTAGTCGTGTCAGCAGACGTATTCATAGTCAGTGCTGGTACCTTTTCATGCACCCTTGTTAATAACGCATAGTATGGGGAAACCTTTGCATTAGCCTGCGTCATTGCCATAGCCGGGAAATCACTTGGACTTACGTAATTACTCTTACTCTGTTTGTAGCCGTGAGTGCGAGCATACTTATTAGCGTAGATAAAGTAATCGGTTTCGTGAAGCTGGAGTCCATATTTAGACATGGCATCGCCATTGTAGATACCAGCTAAATGGTCCCCGTACCAAACCCAAATAATTGGTTTATGAATCGTATCCAGTTTTTCTCTAAACGACTTAACAGCCTGATCCGTATAGTTCAACCCTTGCGAATACGTTTCAATAGATTGTTTAGCATTGTTTCCAGAAAATGCCGAGCCACTGGCCGTGTAATCATGCCGAGAATAGTAATTAGCGTTAAATGGATAGTGGTTTTGCATTGTAATTACATTGATAAATTGGCCACCCTTGCGAGCGTTAATTTGATCCATAGCATTGGAATAGGCAGTTTGATCTGACATGTATGGACTGTTACCAATCTTCTTTTGATACTTAATCGGGTACTTACTACCTAAGTACGAAAAGCGATTAAAGCCAAACTTCTTATAAACAGCAATCCGGTTATAGTAAACGCCGTAATATGGATGAATGGCAGACGAGTAGTTGAACTGGTCCGGCAACGCTGGAGCCTGCTTTAAGTTCGTAACCAACTGCGTATATGGCGTTGGCAAAGTCGGTGAAAAGTTACTAATGGCTAATCCTGTGAGCGCTTGGTACTCCATGTTTGCAGTACCACCGCCATAACCGGAGCTCATCATAATTCCCGAAGTTGTTTCTTTTTTAAGTTGTGTGATGTATGGCAGTGGATTAGGCGTAACTTTCAAGTTTGGCACCCTATTAGGATCCGAAAAACTCTCACTCAAGTTCATAATGACTGTCATATTTTTTAGAGATGTATGCCGAGTTCGATTAATCGCTTTGGCTTCACGTTGATATCTTTTAACGACTGTTTCAACTTCGGCTTTAGAGTAATGTTTGGGCTTTGACATCACCGTAACATCTACATTGTTAAGGAACTGAACAAGCGGACCATTAGTTTGAGCACCCTGTTCCTGATTGTAAAACATTCGCGCATCATCTGTTAACGTTGCAATACCTTTGAAAATCGTGTGATCTTGATTCCAGAAAAACGTTGATCCAAATGTGAACAAGGCGCTGACAACGATAATCACTTGACTAATTGGCTTAATTCTGAGGGGATGAGGAAATTTACGTTCTAGTATGACTATTGCTAGAATAATAACAACTAAGGCAACTATCACACTCACAGTTAATGAAGTCCCCACCATTTTTAGAAGGCTACCAAGAGCAGTCACTTCTGCCAAATCTGCTGGCAAAATCGGCTCACTACGAGTACCCATTTTGATGATGTTGGCAACAATAATAATTCCAAAAATAGTTGTAGTGGTTCCTAATGCAACCCAATAACGACGTGTGACAATCAATAAAAGCCCAAAAAACAAGCCAACAAATAGGAGGTTAAACAGAATTACTGGTTCCCTAAACAACAGTACATAGGTTGGTACATTTAATTTTGACTGCTCACTTAATGCAAAAATCCACGTTGAATGCATCAACATCATTGATGCAACACACATAATGTATAACCACAGTATGGCCAACAGCATCGCTCTGTGCTTTTTAAGCCACTGTTTAAACCTCGAAAACGGCGTTGCAAAATCACCAACGGACAGCCAGGACAATACTGTGGCAACACCATTGATAAAGTGACGACACACTGGTGTCGCCACTAAAAGCTTAATCAAAATATCGAGAACATAAGTAATGACCAAGAAAAGAACTGTAAATTTACAAAACGCACCCCAGTGTGCCCGCCCCAAATCTGGCACAGTTGATGCCATTTCTTGGCGAATAAACCCAGTTAAATTTGTCATTTGTTGTGAAGACCGTTGAAACGAGTACCAGTGAAAGACTAGGATAAAGTTTTTTCGCAATGGCTCCCAAAGATTGATTTGAACCATTTAACTTCACAACCAAGCAGAATACAAAAATCGTTGTTAGATAAGTCAAAACAGAATCCGCTTGGACAAAGCGACCCATTGTTGCCATGCCTAGACCGGAAAACGACGAAACTGGGATCATCAATAGCAATGAAGCTCCTGCAACCAGGACGGTTACCGTCATCGCTGAAAAGTGGAACAATACTGATTTTTTAATTAAGCGTCCATGCTTTAGCACAACACCAAGAAAAGTAAATATCAATGAAGAAATAATGGTCGTATTTGTTCGAACACCGAAGATATCCTGATTAAATAAAGTCGAAATCAGGATGACCCCCGTTGCCATCATAATTGCGCGATTCAAATTACGCTCAACAAAACGATCAATCACATTAACACATAAAAATCCTACCAACGCTGCTGTTAACAACGGATATGAATTTCTAAGAATCGGAAAAATTACGGTCCAAATTACACTGGATCCCGACCATTGATCAAAAAGCATCCAACCAAGGGTCGTTAGAACCCCAGCTGCAACAATCACCAACCACGATTTTGCAATTTGGTGAAATCGCTGTCTTACCCGTGGCCCATAATAACCGATTGCCAAAAAAAGTGTAGATTGACCTGCAATCAATAAAAATCTGATAAAAGTGACAATTAGCCATCTTTTCGAGATTCCTGTCTCAGATAAAACACTGTTCAGCACACCATTCGTACCACACAACAATTGATTTAATATGATCGAGATCCAAATTATCCCGGTCAATAGTATGGGTAATTGACGATGCTTTTGAACGATATCTTTCATTTAGAACGCTCCTGAAATAAGTTAATTAGTTTATCTTTGTGAAGAGTGTCCATAATTGGACGCTCAATTCTAATCAAAGTTCAGCCATTGAAAAATGTTAATCAACTCACAAGCAAAGTCAGCTTTGTTTGTAAGCTTTCATAACCAAATAAGCCAAATATATTAACTGCATTTCCCTCTCGCGCTCTCTAGACAATGCACCAACTTGAAACTTGTAACCAACCTAGTTCATCAAGCTATAGTTAGGTCCTAAGCGATTTGCAGTGCGAATGATCCCCCACCGAAGCAATTGAAGCATTGCAATGCCAGCTCCAGTTTTTCTCTGTCCCCACTTTTCGTAGTGATACCGATTGCTGGCATGAATAAACCGATACATCCGAGCACGTTGTCGATTCCAGTCGTTTTTATCTTTAAACCCGTAACCCCAACGGCCTTGTCTAATCATGCTCAATGCAATCACCTTTGCCTTAGAGTCTGGCGCGTAACGTTTAAAGACACTTGGGCTCACTTGCAACCAAAGACGACTGTTTTCAGTCGCCGGGATCAAT
>DMZB01000050.1 GCA_003482405.1 Lactobacillus sp.
GTGATCGCGTTGTGCCGCGGTCAGTAGATCTGTCTTCGTAAAATAAATGACTGGTTTAATTTGTTGACTTTCTAGAGCGACCAACTGCCGATCCAACAGGTTGCTTGAGAAACTTGGTTCAACAGCAGCGGTGACAACAACTGCTTGATCGACGTTGCTGACTGGTGGTCGGACAAGCGTGTTTCGGCGTGGATCAATACTTAAAATGTAGCCATCAGATCCTGACTCTGCAGTAAACGACACAAAGTCACCGACCATTGGACTGATTTTTCGTTTGCGAAAATTTCCGCGTGCCCTAGTTCGGTATAGTTTGCCATCCGGTGTTTGAACATCATAAAAGCCGGCCAAAAGTTGATGAATTTGTCCCTTCATATACACTCCTAATTTCCTGTTGTCACACTATGGTCAGCCATAATTGTGTGACCGTCCCGTTTAATGACATACTCGCCTTCACCATCGGCAGTGGTCGTGAACGGCAATGAAACATCCGTATCCGACGAAATTTGCATCTGTTGATATACATCAGCCAATTTCTTATCGTGGTCTTTAATATAGATTTTAATGTCGTTGGTCCCTGTTGGGTCATTACTTGGGGCTTTATACGGAATTACTAAATTAACATGGAAGCTGTGCAAAGCGGGTCCTGAAGATACCACCACAGCGAACTCTTGCCCTGCTGTCAGCAGGCTGCCATATGCTGGTGCTTGTCGAATGATTTTACCCTGATCGACCGTCGTTGAAGTTTCATCACTAAACGTAACGGTCACATTATGCGATTCTGCCCACGATTGAACAGTGGTCTGCTTATCACCAGCAAAGTTCGGCATTTTATAGCGTCTAACCGTTGTTCGCTGGCGTGTGCCGGTGCTGACCGTAAATGTAATCACGGTGTGCCGATAAACGGTATCGCCTGGAACAACGTCCTGATCAACGATCACACCGTTTGCTGCATCAGCTGTGTACTCGTCCACACGTTTGGCCTTCAAGCCCAACTTTTTCAATTGTTTAATTGCCATGCTGTATTTTTCACCGGTGTAGTCATCCACACTTATTTTCGGACGGCCTGAACTGACGACCACATTAACTTTAGTCTTTTGTTTGACTTGCGAGCCAACTGCAGGTTTTACCTTAATGATTTCACCTTTGGCACGACGTTCACTCGTTGCTTTAGTCTGTTTTCCCAAACGTAATTGGTCGTGTTTGAGCGTTTTGGCCGCCTTAGCCGGCGTCATACCAGCAATGTTAGGCACGGTAACCTGCCCCGGAATCAGCCAGATCCACACCAGTACAGCGAGCACTAAAATAATGGCTAAGCCAATCAACCAGACGAAGAATCTGCGTGCGCGTGCAGGTGACTTACGGCTGGGCGTTGTCGACGCCTGAGTTGCCGCGGAAGCTGGCTCATGTCTTGAAGTCAAAGTGTCAGCATGCTGTTGATTACTAGCCGCTAAGATTTGGCCAACAGGAATGACCTTTGTTTCACCATCGTCGACGATCCGTGGTTCAAAGCGTCTTTCATCGTGACGTTCAGGTGACAGTGCTGTTGCCAAATCATTAGACATCGCCTGAACCGAGACGTAACGGTCAGCTGGATTCTTAGCCGTTGCATGTAAGACCACGTTTTCTAGTGGTTGTGGGATCCGTGTATCATAATCACGCACTGATGGCATATCACTTTGAGAGTGCTTAAGTGCAATGGAAACGGCCGTTTCGCCTTCAAATGGCACACTGCCAGTCAACATTTCGTATAAAATAATTCCCAGCGAATAAATATCGCTTTTTTTGCTGGCCATCCCGCCACGGGCTTGTTCAGGAGATAAGTAATGAACTGAGCCAAGCACGGTGTTTGTTTGCGTCATAGACGATTCACTACTGATGACAGCAATTCCAAAATCAGAAATTTTCAGTTGTCCTGACTCGTCGACTAAAACGTTTTGTGGTTTTAAATCACGGTGGATAATGCCGTGCTCATGCGCCACTCGAACAGCATCCAAAATCTGTTGCATCATATTGACGACTGTCGTTAACGGAATTGGAAAGTGGTTGCGGATATAAGTTTTCAAATCTGTACCCGCAACGTACTCCATCACCAGATACTGCATGCCGTTTTCTTCACCAACATCGTACACACTCACGATGTGTGGCGAAACTAACTCACTGGCTGCCATGGCCTCCCGTTGGAAACGACGTTCAGTACCAGGGTCATCTCGCAGATCTAAACGGAGTAATTTCACCGAAACATCACGATCTAAAATCAAATCGTGGGCTAAGTAAACGTCCGCCATGCCCCCTTCACCTAGCGGATGCACAATTCGGTAGCGTCCCGCCAACGTGTAGTTCGGTCTCATGAGGCATCCACCTCACCTTCGGCTGAAATCAAAAGCACGGTAATATTGTCGCGGCCGCCTGCTTCGTTTGCCAAATCGATCAATCGTTGACACTTTTCCTGCATGGTCAACGCTTGTTGTAAAACACTTTGAATTTGCACATCAGTGACCATATTGGTGAGGCCATCTGAGCACAACATGACTAAATCTTGAGGCTGCGCATGATATAAATTGATATCAATATCTGCTTCATCGTTGATACCCAACGTTCGCGTAATAATGTTTTTTTCAGGATGGGTTCGGGCATCTTCTTCGGTAATTTGACCGAGTTTAACCAATTCGTTGACTAAAGAATGATCCTCCGTCAGTTGCGCCAATTGACCGTGACGAAGTAAATATCCGCGGGAGTCACCGATATTAGCCAATAAAAACTGTGACCGAAAAATAATTGCTGCCACAATGGTGGTCCCCATACCACTCAAATCTTGATACTGGCGCGCTTTTTCGATAATTGTTTCATTTTCTTGTTGGGCTTCACTCGACAACCATTTTGCTGCAGTACCAGGGTCCCTAAAAGAGGTATCCTCAAATCGGCTGCCCATATGAGAAACAGCCATGGTAGAAGCAACATCGCCACCTTGATGACCACCAATGCCATCAGCAACGATTGCAAATTCCAGACCCGCCTGGTTCTTAAAGGTACCTACATAATCTTGGTTGTTTTCTCGTTGTCGCCCAATATCCGACAGGTATGCTACTTCCATAAACCAATCACCTAATTATCTTCACCGTGTTTTTTGAACGCACAAACAAAAAAACCGTCAGAGCCATAATCATCTGGATAAATAGTTAACCACGCCGTTGACCGTTTTGGCTTCAGATCTCGTGTTGTTGCCACACGCACTAAGTCAAAGTCCGGATGCTGTTTAATAAACGCCGTTGCCACATCATCATTTTCTTGTTTTAAAATCGTGCAAGTACTGTACACCAGTATACCGTTTTTCTTTAACGTTGGCGCGACAGCATCTAGAATCGACAACTGGATTTTTTGAAGTTGTTGACTATCCGCTAATGTTTTTGCATAGCGAATTTCGGGCTTACGCCGCAACAGCCCTAAGCCAGAACACGGTGCATCAACTAAAATCCGGTCAAAGGTCTCTGGACCAAATTGTTCAGCGGCCTTTCTAGCATCTAACTGTTGTGCATGAACGCGGTCTGCAACATGCAAACGCTTAGCATTTGTTTCAATTAAAGAAACTTTATGTGCATGTAAATCCAGTGCCGTCACCAGACCACCCTGATTGGCGTCAAGGTGAGCCGCAATTTGCGTTGTTTTCCCACCCGGAGCTGCACACGCATCCAACACGTGGTCAGCAGGTTGAGGCGCTAAGGCTTCAACGGGCAACATGGCACTTTCATCTTGAATC
>DMZB01000070.1 GCA_003482405.1 Lactobacillus sp.
TCTCGGAACGGCGTCAGTGGCTTCATCCACGGCAGCCAGCAAGATGGACCAGATTGCGACCATGCCAATGTCGTCGTTTGGTGTGACCATGGCGACTTTTGCCGCCCAAAATATTGGTGCAGGTCAGTATAACCGTATCATTAAAGGTGTTCGGCAAACACTGATTTTGTCCGGTTCGTTCGCTATCGTCATCGGCGCACTGGAAATTATCTTTGGTAAGACCTTGGTGGGCTTATTTATTAGTGGACATGATCCGGCTGTGATGCGTTTGTCGCAAACGTATTTCAATGTTATCGCCAGTTCGTACGTTTTACTGGCGGTGCTATTCATTATTAGAAATACGCTGCAGGGTGTGGGTCAACAGGCCATGCCAACGTTTGCTGGGATCGCTGAACTGGTTATGCGATCTTTTGCAGCCTTTTTCCTTGTTGGTCCCTTAGGTTATGCCGGAGCTGTGGCAGCCGAGCCGCTTGCATGGTTGGGCTCGTGTATTGTGTTGATTCCGTCTTATTTACGTGCGATTCGTCAACTGCACAACTTACAGTACATGCATGATCAAAATGAACAGACTAAACGCGCGGCGGTTACAGCTGAAGCAGGAACTGGTGAACACACTGAAATAAGCGTCCCGAATTCGACACAAGCGGGACCAGGCTCGCATCATCAGTCTATTTAAGTTTCAAAACAGAAGTCTTGAAATCTAGCCGTTTTTTTGATAATATACACTCTCGTACGCATTGGATATAAGACCAGAATAACCCACACGCCTTCTTGCCGAAGACGCTGGGAACTGAGGTGAAGTTAATGGCTGATTTACCTGTTGAATCCGGATTACATGTTGGTGATGTTGTCACTGCAAAAAAGTTTGGACCCTTTGAACATGACTTTGGTGGCGAACTTGAAAAAGTTTATGAAAACTCGGCACTTGTTTTAATCGATGATTATAACGATGGCGACAGCATGACGGTCAGCGAAATGAATCGCCGTGCCGTGGTTAAAAACGCTGATATCAAGGTCATCAAAGCTGCTCCAGTACCAGAACCGGATCCAGATGAAGAAGACGAAGATGATTCGGACGACAATAAGAAATAGTGATGATCAAGACAGGGTCTAGTCGGCTTTGACTTGTTGAAATGAGACTGATTTTATGTGGCTGTTGTCACATGGTCAGTCTTTTTTTGTAAATTAAAATATGGGATAGTAATTCGTAATTGAAATTTGACCCAGATTGACAAACTTTTTACAAACCTTTTGAAAAAAATTTGCCTTATAGTTGGTCGAAGGGGGTAAAGTAGTAACAGTTAGTTCAGTGAACTAGCGCCTAATATGATAATTTATGAAATGAAAGAAGCGAACTTTTTTTGAAAAACATTGATCAAAAACAATATGTTGGTGAACGGCCGTTGTTCAACGGTACTGACCTAAATATTACCAACACGACTTTTGCTGATGGCGAGTCACCACTTAAAGAGGGCCATCATTTGACCCTCGATCACGATACATTTGAGTGGAAATATCCATTGTGGTACTGCACTGATGTCAACGCGGTTAATACGACTCTGTTGGAGACAGCCCGCTCAGGGATTTGGTACACGCACCACATCAATATGGATCATTGCCTGATTGAAGCACCGAAGACATTTCGTCGTGCCAGTGATATTAAACTCAGCAATGTTCAGATGCCAATTGCCGAAGAAACGTTGTGGAGTTGCGATGACATTAATTTGGATCACGTGACGGCCAAGGGTGACTATTTTGGCATGAACAGTAGCAATATCGTTGCGCACGATTTTCAACTGTCCGGCAATTATTCGTTCGATGGCGGACGAAATATTGAAATCCATAATGCAACGATGCTGTCCAAAGATGCGTTTTGGAACTGTGAAAATGTCACCGTTTATGACTCCACAATCATTGGTGAATACCTTGGCTGGAACTCAAAAAACATTACGTTTATCAACTGCCGAATCGAAAGCGAACAGGGACTGTGCTATATGGATAATTTAGTCATGAAGAACTGTTCACTTATCAAGACGAATCTTGCCTTTGAGTATTCGACTGTTCACGCGGAAATCACAACCAAGATTGACAGTGTTAAAAATCCAGTTAGCGGTGAAATTTCAGCACCAGCGATTGGTGAAATTATCTTACAAAAAGACCAGATTGATCCCAGTCAAACGGTGATTACAGAGACTGAGGTGACTCAACGATGAATTATGATTTTACGACGGTTCCCAATCGGCGTCATACAAATTCTGTTAAATGGGATGTCGCGGATAACGAATTACCCATGTGGGTAGCCGACATGGACTTTCAAACGGCACCAGAAATAAAGGCGCATTTGGCAGCTAAGGTAAACGCCGGGATTTTTGGGTATTCAATTATTCCGGATAATTATTACACTGCCGTGGCAGATTGGTGGCACAAGCGACATGGCTTTGCAGTCCAAACTGACTGGATTCTTTTTTGCAGTGGCGTGGTGCCGGCAATTTCATCGACAGTACGGCGAATGACCAATCCAGGTGAACAGGTATTGGTTCAAGCGCCCGTTTATAATATTTTCTATAACTCGATCATTAATAATGGGCGACGACAGATTTCCAGCGATTTGGTCTATGAAAATGGAAAGTACCACATTGACTTCGATGATTTAGAGGTCAAACTTGCTGATCCGTTAACGACGCTGATGATTTTATGCAATCCTGCCAATCCAGTGGGTCAGGTTTGGTCGCGCGAGACTTTGCAACAAATCGGTGAACTTTGTTTGAAACACCACGTGTTGGTGTTGTCTGATGAAATTCATTGTGACATTGTGACTGATCCTAATGTTCAGTACACACCGTTTGCTTCAATCAATAGCGATTTGGCGAACAATAGTATTACCTGTGTAGCACCGACAAAGACGTTTAATCTTGCTGGTATTCAAACTTCCAGCATAATTATTCCTGACCCTGCAATTCGCGAACGTGTGGAGCGTGGAATTAACAACGATGAGATTGCCGAACCCAATGTTTTTGCAATCGATGCAGCCATTGCGGCCTTCACAGAAGGTGAACCGTGGCTGAACGATTTGTTAAAGCAGTTGGCGGCTAACAAACGTAAGGTGACGGATTACTTGGCTGACAATCTCGCCGAAGTGACGGTTGCTAGTGGTGCAGCCACTTACTTGATGTGGTTGGACGTGTCTGCGGTGACTGACGATTCTGTCGCGTTGTGCAACTTTATTCGCGAACACACCGGACTGTTTTTGTCAGATGGTGTTGAATATGGCGGTGATGGTAATTTATTTGTTCGGATGAATGTTGCCTGTCCGGATGCGGAGTTACAGGATGGCCTCCAGCGGTTACGAGCTGGGATTAAAGCTTTTGAAGCAAATAATTAGTTTATGATCGCGTTGTTATTGAGCTGCTTTTAGTGTGGATCTGAATAAACTTTTTTTGCAAAACACCGTTGACACCCAAATTATTTCGCTGTATCTTGTATTCAACGTTAAAAAAACATTAGATAAACATTAAGCGTTGAAGAGAAGAGTAATTGCTCGACAGTTGGCAAAGAGAACCCGGATGGTGAGAAAGGGACAACGACACAGCGATGAAGATGAGCTCCGAGCGATTCAGTCAGTTAACGCCGACTGAACGGTTGCAACCGTTAACTTGCCGGGTATCAATGGGTACCGTCGAGGCGTCGTCTGTGAAGACGATGTAAATAAGGGTGGTAACACGGTTAAATCCGTCCCTAATTGTCAGAAATGACAGTTAGGGACGGATTTTTTGTTTAGCCAAGTTTTTTTAGAAAATTAATAACTGCTCGGTTAATCGCAGCAGTATTTCAGGAGGATTTCAACATGAGCGAAGCAATTTCTTTTTCAAAACGAACTAAATCACCATTTCGGTACGATATTGTCGGCAGTTTTTTACGACCAGCAGCATTGAAAGATGCCCGGGCCAAGTTTGCGGCGGGTAAAATTGACCAAGACGCTTTAACCGCTGTTGAGGATAAAGAAATTATTGCCTTGATCAAACAGGAAGAGGCTGCTGGCTTAAAGGCAGTCACAGATGGCGAATTTCGCCGTAGCTGGTGGCACCTGGACTTCTTCTGGGGATTTCAAGGAATCGACTACAAAGTGCCAGAGCATGGCTACTTTTTCCACGGAGAGGAGACACGTAAGGCAACGGTCACCGTTTCCGGCAAAATTGATGGTCACAATCATCCGTTTGTAGATCACTTTAAGTTTACTCAAGCACACGTGAGTGATGGTATTCAGGTCAAACAAACGTTACCTGCACCGGCACAACTGCTGGTTGAGCTGTTGAGTCCGGCAAATCTGCCAGAGGTGCGCAAAGTGTACCCGACTGACGAAGCACTGTTTGCGGATATTACAAAAGCTTATAAACAAGTTATCGCAGACCTTTACGCTGCTGGTGCCCGCACAATTCAGTTGGATGACTGCACGTGGGGCATGTTGGTTGCAGCGTTGCCACAGGACTTTATCAACGGTCTGGCTGGCGGTGAACCGACGACAGACGATGACTTAAAGCAACTTTATTTGAACATTAATAACTCAGTCATCGATGGTTTGCCTGAAGATTTAACCGTCAACACACATATCTGCCGTGGTAATTACCACTCAACGTGGGCTGCTGCTGGTGGCTACGATAAGGTGGCTGATCCACTGTTTGACCAAGAGCACGTAAATGCCTATTACTTGGAATACGATTCTGACCGATCCGGTAGCTTTGAACCGCTGGCAAAAGTTAGTGACGATAAACTGGTTGTACTGGGTTTGTTGACCTCGAAGGACGGTAAATTAGAGGATCGCCAGACGGTGATTGATCGGGTTCACGAAGCCGCAAAGTATGTGCCGTTGAATCGACTATGTTTGAGTACTCAGTGTGGTTTTGCTTCAACGGAGGAAGGCAACATTTTAACGCCAGACGATCAGTGGGCTAAAATTGCTTTAGTAAAATCGATTGCTGAAGAAGTTTGGGGCAACGATGCCAACTAGGCCTGTGAATTGCGCGAATAAAAATTAGATTGAAGGTCATTCATATCAGACACTCTAGAAAATTATTCACAGTTATTGCCATAGCGGCAGGGTTGATTTTTAGCCTTGGTATTCCGGCGACCGCGAACGCCAGCAGCATTACAATTGGGACACAAGGGACGGATGCTCAAATCTGGCGGCATATTTCCAAATCATCTGCGGCCAAACAAGCGCATTTGACCATTCACGTTAAAGAAGTAACGGATAGCGTGCAGTTGAATCAGGCCACCGGTGATGGCACGATTCCTGTTAATGCCTTTCAATCATTCAGTTATATGGAGGCTTATAACAAGGAAAATCCAACACGTAAATTAACAGCAGTTGGCACAACCTACCTTGAACCGATGGGACTGTACTCCAAAAAATATAAGCATTTGAAGTCCTTACCGAAGGGCGCAACAGTGGGGATTCCTGAGGACCCAGCCAATTTAACACGGGGCTTAAAGTTGTTAAAAACAGCTGGTCTCATCACTTTAAAACGTAATTTTAATGCGCTGGGTAACATTAGTAGCATCAAGAGCAATCCACGACAATTAAAATTCCGTCAGATCGATGGTTCCACCGGACCGCGGATTCTCTCGGACGTTGACGCAGTGTTAATGTCCAACACGATTGCCCAAGACGGTGGGTTGAATGTATTAAAGGATTCTTTAGTTCATGAAAAGGTCAGTCGTGAAACAAACGAGGATGTCAATGTTTTGGCGGCCGGCCAAAAGTACCGGAACAATAAATCCGTAAAAAAATTAATTAAACTCTATCGGAACAAGGGCATTCAGCGTTATATTAAGAATGAATTCCATGGCACGAAGGTCGAAGTTATTAAACCGATCAGTGCACTAAAAAAATAAGGAGCGTTAAGTAGATTATGGCAAAAGTAGAAAGTTTTACATTAGATCACACAAAGGTTAAGGCACCTTATGTTCGTTTGATTACGGTTGAGAATGGACCAAAGGGTGACGCAATTTCAAACTACGACTTACGTTTGGTACAACCAAACACCAATGCCATCCCAACAGCCGGCTTACACACGATTGAACATTTGTTAGCTGGGCTGTTGCGTGACCGTTTAGACGGCGTCATCGATTGTTCACCATTTGGTTGCCGGACAGGATTCCATTTGATCACATGGGGTGAGCACTCCACGACAGAAGTTGCCAAGGCTTTGAAGAGTTCACTGGAAGAAATCCGCGACACGATTGAGTGGAAAGATGTTCAGGGTACAGACAAGTACAGTTGTGGAAACTTCCGTGACCACTCTTTATTCTCAGCCAAAGAATGGTGCAAGACCATCTTGGATCAAGGTATCAGTGACGAACCATTCGAACGTCATGTCATCTAAAGCTAAATATTTTAAATGAAAGTCAAAACATCGGGACAAAATGTTCCGATGTTTTTTTGCCCGTATTTTCAATGTAAATCTGTTAATTCAATAATGACAGAATTAGGTAGCTATGCTACACTATAAAAGTTGGTTCAATGCGGGTGTAGTTTAGTGGTAAAATCCAAGCTTCCCAAGCTTGAGTCGCGGGTCCGATTCCCGTCACCCGCTCTTTTAAGGACGTATTTCACAGATAAATGCCAGTCCTGTATGACGCTCAAATCTCTTTACAGGGGATTTGAGCGTCTTTTAT
>DMZB01000167.1 GCA_003482405.1 Lactobacillus sp.
TTAATTATAGAATTTGCCTGATAAAAAACATGACCACGATTGTGAGTGCAATAATTATGATCGTGTTGATGAGGTCTCCCATACCAACTAAAGTGAAAGTCCCATTTTTAGCTAAAGTTGCGCCACTCCCAATCATGCTGGCTAGTCCAACCGAGGCGGACTCTACCATGGTTAGGTTAAAACGTGTAGCTGCTAAAATTCCTGCTGCAAGTGGAACAGAATACTGACAAAGACTGGTCGCAGTGGCGATGGTAGCCCAGAATGTGCTTGTTTTTGCTAGTCCTGAGATGAATGGCGATACAATAGCTGAAGGAGTGACGCCGACTACAATTGCCATGGCAACTGCCGAGAGTAATCGTTGCCAAAACTCACCCAGGCTATACTTTTTTAACTCGTTCAATTTTCTTCCTCCTTAATATAAAAATCACAAGAATAAATATGGATGTTGGAAAATAAAAAATTTAAAAATTACGGTTTTACTCGATTTCCGGACGTGTTTTGTACCGTTTAACCAGATCTGGTTTCAAATGGTTATTTGAATTTTGTGAACAAATTCACTCAACGCTTTAAGGTTAATTGGTCAATCGGAAATTAACAATGACCGAAGTAATATCAATATGATAGGATTAGACTATCAGACGTGAAAGGGGTTGTGCTAATTGAATTTGAGAACAATGGAATCTTTTCTCACGTTGAGTAAAATTTTGAATTATCGTAAAACAGCGGAAGCTTTGTTTATTTCCGAACCTTCGCTATCAACTCAAATTCGGCAGTTGGAAGGTGAATACAACTGTGAATTAATAGATCGCTCTAAGCGTCAGATTAAATTAACCGCGGCTGGGGAGCAGCTTGCGTTATCCGCGACTCGACTCTTTGAGGAAGTTCAACGAACAAATACTTTAATGTATCGGTTTAATCAAGCCAATCATCATTTCTTTAAAATTGCCGCTTCGGGGGTTCATTTAGTTTTTCCACTGGCAAAACAGCTAGAATCGACCTATCCTGCGACTCATTTTTCTTTTGCTGAGATGTCTAATCAGGAGATTATTCATGGCGTTGTTGATAGTACAATTACTGTTGGATTCAGTTTTCTTGATACTGTGCCAAATTCACTAATGACTACCGGAATTTTTACCGACACCTTAATTGCTGTGGCTAGAGTAGATGATTCTAGTTTTGATAGTGTGGGTCAGATTAATGCCATTGATCTATTGGATCATCGTTTAGCTGTTTTACAGAATGGATTTTATATCCGTCGTGCTGTTTCTGAATTTTTTCGTCTGTCCGGAATCGCTCCGAACTACACTTATACGTTAGAGAGCTATCATGCTTGTATAGATCAGGTGAAGAAGCAGATGAGTGTGACGATTGTACCGCTGTCTTTTTTTCAATCATTGGAGGACCCAATGCTTAAAGGCATTAGATTAATTGGTGACCAATCGCCATTGTCAATGGGGCTTATATATCGCCAGGAACAGTCGACTAACCCAGTTATTCGCTCAATTAAAGAATTGGCCAGATTACGATATGTAGTCGGCAAACAGTGAGATTAACATGAAATGTTTTTGAGTTTGCACCTTATAAAGATAGTGGCGTAATATTAATGATCCAAGAATTCTGACTAAATATGTAAAATGATCTTACAGTGTACGTTGAACAAATGATGTTATAAACGTGATCAGCAATGCGCACTCGTTTATCAGTCATAACAAATCATTATTTCCGGGGAAATAATTGGAGGGAAGACCGATGCAACAAGAAGTTACTGGAAAAGAAATTAAACTGCCATGGTTATTATTAGCCGGGTTACTCAATAATATGGGTCAGAGTTTTATCTGGCCACTAACAACGATCTACATTCATGATGCTTTACATGAATCACTGACTGTTGTTGGAGTTGTGCTCTTACTCAACTCCACTGCCAACATTGTTGGGGCCTATTTAGGCGGTTGGTTGTTTGATCGCGTGAATGCTTACAAACTGACGCTGATTGCGACTATTTATGAGTTTATTGCGACAGCCTTTCTGATTTTTTGGCATGGCTGGCCGGCTTTTCCAATTGGACTCGTCTTCATGGGTTTTGGTAGTGGTCTGCTCATTACTTTAATTAATTCTCTGGGGACGACGATTAAAAGTCGTGACGGTCGCTATGTCTTTAACATGATTTATTTCATGCAGAACCTAGGCGTGGTATTTGGTACCATGATGGTCGGTTTTGTTTATCAGCACGGTGTTCAGTACTTGTTCATCATTACAGCGGTGATGTACGTGGCCTACTTCTTCATTGCGATGACGCAATTTAACGTGGATGCGGTGAAGACGCACGCGGCACATACGAAACAGGCGAAGAGTAAAACAAAATTGCCGCGGCCAAACTTGATTATTATTTGGACCTTTTTTATTGCCTTGGTTGTTATTTGGATTATGTACGAGCAATGGACTTCTAATATGGCAGTTTATATGACTGATCAGGGCATTCCGTTGACCAAGTACAGTTTATTGTGGACGGTGAACGCCGGATTAATTCTGGTTTTCCAGTTGGGAGTTAATTTCTTGGGTGAGCGAATTCGCAATCCATATTATCAAATTATTCCTGGAATTGCGGCTGTTGCTTTATCTTTTGTCATCCTGTTATTTGTGAAAAGCTACGCTGGTTTTGTCCTGTCCATTTCGGTTTTAACGTTAGGTGAAGCGACTGCTTTTCCAGCGATTCCTGCCATTGTTAATCAACTAACACCCTTAGACGTCAAGGGCAAATATCAAGGAGCCGTTAACGCATCCGCCTCGACTGGACGTGCCATTGGGCCATTACTTGGTGGTATGTTAATTGACGCTACTTCATATAAATTTCTATTTGGGTTTGCCGCTGTCGCCGTTGCACTAACGTGGGTGATGGTGATTGTAGTGCGGCGATGGATGTATCATCGTACGACACACTATTGATAGGACCGTGACTGGTTCTTGAAAATTAAGTAAGAACTTTAAAAGACAAGGGTTGGGACACAACGGATTCTGATTTTCTCAGCTCACACAAGATCGTCATTTATGGGGGATTCCCATGAATGACGATTTTTTGCGTTAGACGAATCAAAGCTGATATTGTGCCCCACGTTTCCGCGATTTATCGTCTGTTTTTTTAACTGATTCTAGGTTAGAACTACGGAGAATGCCTGTTTTATCAAGTTATCAGTGAATTTACCACTGCAACCACGTACAATGAATATAATTATGCTTATATTCGAGGAGATTATGTAGTTGCGACGACAAGAGAAAATTTCACTAACAATCCTAACATTCGGTGCTTTTTGGAGTTTGCTGTGTTCCACATTGATGAACATTGCATTACCAATCCTGATGCGGACGTTTCAAGTATCGGCCGAACAAGTGCAATGGGTCAGTAATGGTTACATGTTGGTTAACGCGCTGATGATCCCAATTAGTGCTTATTTAATCAAGCGATTTTCGTTTAGACGACTCTTTCTTGGTTTTACGAGTGTTTTTCTGATTGGCACGATTTTAGGGTCAAGTGCACCCTCATTTTGGCTCGTTGTGTTTGCCCGAATGATTCAAGCGATTGGGGCTGGTGTGATGGTGCCACTCGTTAACGTCATGGCGATTCGGTATGCACCGAAGGGTAAGCAAGGCTCAGTCATGGGTTTTATTGGACTGGCATTTAATTTTTCACCGATTATTGGGCCGACATTGTCAGGGGTAATCTTGACGTATTTTTCATGGCGGTATTTATTCATTTTACTGATTCCGTTTTTAGCAGCCGTTTTGCTAGTCGGATTTAAGGAGCTGCCATTAGAGACACATGATGTCGCGCTTTCGTTTGATTATCGTGGCCTAGTGTTCATTAGTTTAGGTCTCTGGTTCTTGTTGTGGGCGTTGTCAAATGTCAGTCGGCTGTTAACTGGGGAAGGTCTGCTGATTGGGCTATCATTATTAGCCGCTGTCGTTTTTTGGATACTATTTATCCGTCTTCAATTAAAGACAAAACAGCCACTCGTCAATCTAAACGTGTTTAAAACGCGTCAGTTTACGTTTGCACTGTTAATCAATTCACTGATTGTTGCCACCATGTATGGCAATACGATTTTGTTACCGTTGCTCGTCCAAAACAGTATGCACAAGAGTCCGCTGGTATCTGGTTTAGTCATTTTGCCGGGAGCATTAATTACAGGCCTGATGTCATCAACGAGCGGTAAGTTTTATGACCGTTTTAAGATCAAACATCTTGTGTTGATTGGCCTCTCAATTGATCTCACAGGGACGTTATTGCAAATGTTGATTGGTGCGCAATCCTCAATTTGGATGGTCACGTTGGGACAGGCTGTTCGGCAGTCTGGACTGGTACTCATGCTGATTCCATTGCAAACGCATTCGCTGGTCTATTTAAAACGGTCGCAATTGCCTGATGGCGTTGCAATTTTTAATACATTGCGGCAAGTTGCAGCTACGGTGGGGACCGCGTTAATTGTCGCGGCCATCACGATTACCGATGCTCATTTACATGTGCCCAATTCACGAGTGGGGATTCAAGTAGGCTTTGGCATCTGCTTATGCTTGTTATTGATTGCCGTGACACAGGCGTTGCATCTACAGAATGCCAAAGAGATCGTGAATCAAAATGAAGCGTAAGTGATCACTATTAATTGATCTTAACTAGAATACGACCACGTGCGGGTGCGTTTCACGTGAAACAACGGGTTAAAAAAGTCCGTCGGCATATTTGTGCACGACGAACTTACTGTCTAAACTTATTTTCAAATTTACGCGAAGCAACTGGCACAGTTATTTAAAGTTTGGGATGCCAAAGCGCATGTACAGGGCGATTGCGATGACTACATAAGCAGTTCGCCCAATGAGTGGCCACCAGCGAATTTTACCTTTAGCACGGTCGGTTTGGTAGGCCAACTCTAAAGAGGCAATCATGCCGACGACCATAAAAACCCAACTAGCAAGGGTGAGGGCCATTACAACCGTGACTGCAGACCACCACATGGCGATTCGAGTTGGTATCTCTTCGTCAGAATAGGCCTTTACGGTTGTGATGAGGCAGGCAGCGACATAACCAACGACTAGGAGTTGGGCAAGAATGTAATACAAGAGCAGCACTTCACTTTCTATGCGAATTCGTCAAAACGTTCGGTTAATTGTACCGCATATCTGACGCGCCGCCCACCACACTTAGAACATTGTTGGCACAATGCCGCCATCCATACGAATCGCATTACCGCTGAAGCCACCTACTGCCGGACTGGCCACAAGAGTCACTAACTTTCCGATTTCTTCCGGGCGAATCAAGCGACCAAGTGTTGAAGTCGGGCGGTTTTTGGCCATGTATTCACGTTCTTTTTGTTCAAACGTTAATTTCTGATCAGGATACAGGTCGTTGATAAAGTCGACGACGCCTTCCGTCAACGTGGAACCTGGCATTACGGTATTAACCGTAACATTTGTACGGCGGGTGACGTTTGCTAAACTCTTGGAT
>DMZB01000249.1 GCA_003482405.1 Lactobacillus sp.
GTATTGTCCCTAAGGACAATACGATTTTTTGTTATCTGAAAAACGGTCACTAAGTTGAAGGCAAACGAAAAAAGATTGAAAACAGTTGACGTTTTATTAACAATTTCTTACTTTAACTTATATACCAATCCACAACACACGGCGCAAAGCCCGCGCCGAAAACAATCCAGTTCGTTTTTCACCTGATTTTACGTTAAAATAAATGTTTGTAAGTGAGAATTGAGAGGAGAACCAATCATGTATCAAGCAGATGAAACACGTTATGACAAAATGCCAGTTCGTCATGTTGCTGACACAGGATTTATGTTGCCAGCAGTGAGCTTTGGATTGTGGCGTAACCTTGGTGATGAACAACCCTACGCGAATAGCAGAGAAGTTATGCTAAAAGCCTTCGACAACGGTATTTTTAGTTTTGATAATGCTTCCAACTATGGTCCCAGCAACGGGAGTGCGGAGGAGACGTTTGGCAAGGTCTATGAACAGGACTTAAAGCCGTATCGTAACGAATTGGTGATTACGACGAAGGCCGGTTTTCATATGTGGCCTGGACCTTACGGCGAATTTTCATCTCGTAAAACGTTAATGAATGCGCTCGACCTATCCTTAACACGGATGCATTTAGATTACGTAGATGTTTTTTACATGCACCGCTTTGATCCACATACCTCACTTGAAGAGCAAGTTGAAACACTGGATTTAATGGTCAAACAAGGAAAAGCACTGTACGTAGGTGTTTCAAACTTCACGGCCGCACAAACTGCAGCCATTACCAAGCTATTTAAGGCGCACCACACGCCGTTTGTGGTCAATCAAAGCAGTTATAACATGATTAACCGTGCTGTCGAAGAGGATGGCTTACTGGACGTTTTAAAGGCCAACAAGCTGGGTCTTGTGGCTTACGGGCCGCTGGCTGAGGGCTTATTGACAGATCGATACCTGCAAGGCATTCCGGAAGACATGCCAATTCACTGGAGTAACAAATTGTCACTGAAGCAAGGCACAGATAAAGTGGTCAGCAAGTTAAACGATTTGAATAACTTGGCGTCTGATCGCGGACAGACACTTGCTCAGATGGCGTTGGCATGGTTGTTGCATGACGACGTAGTGACAAGTGTGGTCATTGGTGCATCACATGTTGATCATTTGTTAGGCAACATTAAGGCGGTTAATAATCTTAGTTTTACAAGTGATGAACTAGAGCGGATCGAAAGTATTTTGGGCCGTTAATATTACAGATATTATGAGAAGACACTGACTAATCTCATTATTTTCTTAAAAGAATCGTTGACAACCATTTTTTAATGCGTTAATCTAATACCAATTTCACATGACAGAATAACAATTTGAACAGGAAAGTAGTTTCAACGAAACCATACAGAAAACCTGCATTTGCTGAGAGCAGGTACGTGGAGTTGAGGTGAAAATGGCCTGCGATTGGCTTCGTCGAACCGTTTCGTAAGGAGACAGCAAGATGGAGATGACTTGGCGCCCATTACCGCGCACACCGCTACTTAGGAATTCTAGACCCTTTCTAGGTGCCGGTTGATGAGGAACTGGATGTGAATTCAGTTCGAACTAGAATGGTAACGCGATGAGCTCGCTTCTAATTTTAATTAGAGGCGGGCTTTTTTGTTTCGGTTCCGTTCCGTCAGTCAGTTGTCATGTGAAGGCGATATGAGCAAAATTTTATTGAGTCAATATTAAACGCGTCCGGGAAGATGCAAAAAGGGGTATACACATGAATAAAAAAATTCGTCGGATTTTATTAGGTACTGCATCAGTTTTGGCATTAGGATTAGTCTTAGCAGGGTGTGGTAAATCCAGTTCTGCCAAGACAACCACGATCAAGGTTGGAATCGTTGGGACAGACGATGAAAAGATCTGGAAACCAATTGCCAAGGACGTTAAAAAGAAGGGCGTTAACTTAAAGGTTGTGACGTTTACGGATTACACGCAACCAAACCAGGCGTTAAATGATAAGCAGATCGATATCAATGCCTTTCAGCATTACTACTTCTTGGATCAATGGAATAAAGCACATAAGGCTGACTTAACTTCCGTTGGTAAAACGGTTGTTGCACCACTTGGTTTGTTCTCCAAGAAGCTCAAGAAGGTTTCTGAATTTAAAAAGGGTGACCAGATTGTCATCCCTAACGATGCCACTAACGAAGGCCGTGCTTTGAACCTTCTGAAGAACGCTGGTTTGATCAAGCTGGACAGTGCAAAACTGCCAACACCAAAAGATGTGACATCGAATCCTAAACACTTGAAGATCACTGCCGTGGCTGCTGACCAAACGCCTCGTTCACTGGACTCCGCGACAGCCGCAGTTGTGAACAACACGTACGCCGTTGATGCCAAGTTGAACATCAAACACGCGGTTTACGCTGAAAAGATTGACAGCAAGGTTAAGCCTTACATCAACATCATCGTTTCCCGTAAGTCTGATAAGAACAAGAAGGCCATCAAGTAAATCGTCAAGGCTTACCAAACTAAGAAGATTGCTAACATCATCAACAAGGACTTCAAGGGTACTGAGAAACCTGCATGGAACCTTGATATCAAATAATTCGGTTACATTTCGCAAGGTGGACTGCTAGCGTGCAGCCCGCTTTTGCATACATAGAACACTAGTATTATTAAAAGTATTATTAACCAGATTGAACGGGTGATTTGATCACTTGGATGGATAAGTCGGAAAGGATAACAATTATGGCAGCAAACACTCCAATTATTGAGTTAAAGGATATTGACGTGACGTTTAAAGAGGCTGACCGAACCGTTGAGGCCGTTAAGAACGTTGACTTAACGGTAGACAAGGGTGACATTTACGGGATCGTCGGTTATTCTGGTGCCGGTAAAAGTACCCTCGTACGTGTAATTAATCAGTTACAACCGCAAACTGCCGGTAGTGTGACTGTCAGTGGCCAAGATATGGGCGCGTTAAAAGGCAAGGCTTTGCGGCAAGCACGAACTAAAATCGGGATGATTTTTCAACATTTTAACTTGATGAATGAACGGACGATTGGCGACAATGTGATGTTCCCATTGTTGTTAGGGTCAAAGTTGAGCCGTCAAGAAAAGCGGTCTAAGGTTGACGAGTTACTGGCATTAGTCGGTTTGTCGGAAAAAAAGAATGACTATCCTGCGCAACTGTCTGGTGGTCAAAAACAACGGGTTGCGATTGCCCGAGCATTAGCTAACGATCCGGAAATCCTTATTTCTGACGAAGCAACATCAGCGCTTGATCCTAAAACGACGGCTTCAATTTTGGATTTACTGAAGCACTTAAATGAAACGTTGGGTCTCACAGTGGTTTTAATCACCCATGAAATGCAGGCTGTTAAGTCCATTTGTAATAAGGTGGCGGTGATGCAAAGTGGTGAAATTGTTGAACGCGGTGATTTATTAACGATTTTCTCGAAGCCGACACAAAAATTGACAAAAGAATTCATTGAAACCTCCTCGCAAATTGACGCAGCGTTGGCAAACGTTGTGGCACAACCAAGCATTCAGCATTTGAAGGAAAATGAACAATTAGTCGTTTTATCCTACGCCGGAGCTTCAACAGATGATCCACTGATTGCACAGTTATATGAGCAGTTCAAAGTGACACCCAATATTTTGTTTGGGAATGTCGAAATCTTACAGAACACGCCGGTCGGCAATTTGGGATTGGTGCTCAGCGGTGAAGGTGACGCTGTTGCTAAAGCGTTGGACTATGTGAAGCAACAAGGGGTCACAGTTCGTCAGATCAATGTCGCGGAGTATCAGGCGGAATTAGCACGTCAGGCTGCTGAAGCCGATCGTAACGCGGAAGGAGAGGCCTAATCATGACAACAATTTTAGCAAGTGACTTCTGGACCTCCATCATGCCAAACGTGGTGGCAAATAAAGACGTCTTCGTTCAATCAACGTGGGAAACAATTTACATGACGCTGGTTTCCGGCCTGATTGCCGGTATTTTAGGGATCATCATCGGAATTGCACTCGTTGTGACGGCACCTGGCGGAATTCTGGCAAACCGGACGACGTACTGGATTTTGGACAAACTGGTCAACATTTTTCGGTCAATTCCATTCATTATTTTACTCGCTGTAATCGCACCCTTTACACGTTTGCTGGTCGGCACATCAATTGGGACGACAGCTGCATTAGTGCCCTTAACGATTGGCACTGCACCATTTTACGCACGGCAGGTGCAAAATGCACTCGTGGACGTTGACCGTGGCATTATCGAGGCCGCAGAAGCGGTGGGCGCATCCCCGATGCAAATTATTTTTCGAGTTTATTTGCGTGAGGCACTGCCGGATTTGATCAGAACGTCAGTCGTTACCGTTATTAGCCTGATTGGATTGACGGCGATGGCTGGTGCCATTGGTGGTGGTGGTTTAGGGAATACAGCCATCAGCATTGGGTACGACCGTTTTGAAAACGACATTACGATCATGGCCATGATTATCATTCTGGCAATTGTATTCATTATTCAGATCTTGGGTGACTGGTGGGCCCGTAAAACAGACCATCGCTAGAGATCAATTAACAGACAAAATAGTTTTCAATCTAAAATTCTTATAATGCCCATTTACTGGGGGTTATAAGGATTTTTTTAATCTAATAGGGCGCAACGGTTGGTCGTCTCTAGTGCGAGTGTTAGACTGAACACAGATAAGTAAATCAACAAATTAAAATATTGCAGGAATCGGGATGATGACATGAATTGGAATACCACCCGTCGCCCCTTCGACTGGTACAGTTTCATTCTTGGCGTATTATTTATTATTGTGGCAGTGATTGCTTTTGTGGACCCAACTTCAAGTTTGATGGCCGTTGTCGCAGCCTTTGGTGTCGTTGCACTGCTGCGTGGTATTTATGAAGTTTGGTTTCATGATGACGTTCAGCGGCTACTGGGTCGTTCGCCAATATGGTTATTGATCATGGGTATTCTGGATATTGTCATTGGTGCTTTTTTGATTTTTCACTTAGGGATCGGTGTGCGTTTATTGCCGATTTTCTTTGCCGTGTGGTTCATCGTGGATTCACTGACTGGTTTAATCACGTCAGGGCTACTGCGGACGTTTGATAAAAACTACTTTTGGTTTAGCGTTGCATTGGACGTTTTAGGGCTGATTCTAGGGATTCTACTGTTGTTTAAGCCTGTTGTGGCAGCACTGACGTTGGCAACTTTAATTGGCATTTATTTCCTCATTGCCGGTATTTACCACATCATGCGTGCCTTTTAATGGCGTGACACATTTGGCTTTTGTAGAAAGGAAACGTCGATGAAGCAGATTAAGGCAAAGACACCCACACGAAACCGTGGATTAGTCTGGCTAATCAGTGGTGTAGTCGCTGTCATTGTGGTTGTTATAATCGCGGTTGGTGGTACGGTGTTGTACAAAAACTTCACCACGACAAACTATGAGCTGGTTGATGCAGCGCAACCCATGACCTATCAAGGTAAGAAGGTGACTGCTCACGGAGTTGCCTCCTTTTCTCACAAACAGGCTACGGTAACATCCATGAGCTTTGGCCAGCAGGCAGTGGTGGTGACGGTCGCGCACTATCAATTTGACAGTTCAAATAAGAAAACGGCCAAGCCAAGTAGCATCGCCTTGGCGATCTATCAATTCCCGCGCAAACAATTTGAGCAAACGTACGCTAAACAACTGAGTTCGAATAAACAAAATAATGTTGTTGCAATCAACAGCACGTTAAAGACAGTCAAACCGCAAGCTGGTGTTTATATCGACCAGTTGTCGCAAAGTGATAAACAGCGGCTAAACATTGATACGACCAGTTCTAAGGCGACCTATCAGGAATTGGAGAAGACATACGCCAGTGCAAGTCGGAAGGTAGCGACACACACGCATTTCACACCCATCAAGCGCGTTTATCAACAGGCACACAAACTTGGGCCTTCGCAGACAAAACAGTACAGTCGACTGGCAGATGCAGTTAAATATATGCAGGAAAAAACCGTTCAACGCTAGAACGGTTTTTTTGTGCTTTTCCACTCCGGTTGGCAAACGACCATTGGAAGCAATTATTGAAAGGCGACCATTGTAAGCGACGATCGAAAGCCCATAGGCCGAACGTGGGGTTGTTACGGTTTTGTAATTTTTCCGTTTCGAAAGCGAAAATGAGCCTGATTGATAGGCTTTTTAGCTATTTAAACATTAACGCAAGTCATTATTGATGGGACAATTCTTTAAGTTTTTCTGAATTTTGCAAAAATGTTTGCGATAATGGTAATTGGATCGCTGAACTAAAGAAAACCTAACACAATTGACTGAAAGTTTTAACGGTCAATATCATGAAATGAGGGACAAGTAAATTATGAATACACAGCACCGATCTGCACCACTTGGGGGAAAACATCCAATACGGCGCTTTAATGTCATCGTATTAGCACTCATGAGTTGTTTGCTTATTGTGGGCATAGGGACACAGCCGGTTTCAGCTACCACAAAACGTCATTTGGCGGTGGCTAAGAAACATCAAACAACCAGCAAACAGAAGCAAACGCTTTTTTGGCAGAATCATGGTTACACCGGCACTTTTAAACGGCAGAGTACTTTGAGCAAAAAGCAGATGCTACATAACAAGTTGATGCTAGTGTTTACGAAAGATAATCAATTTCGTCAACGGGTCACGACTTCATTGAGTATGGCAGGAATTCAAGAACAAGTAACCGATGGCACTGTTACCAAAAAAGGCAACATTTTGACGCTTGTGCCTAAATCCACGGCGACAGCGGTATATAAAACGGCTAGTGATTACGATAAACACGCCGCATCAAACTATCACAGTAGTGGCGCGGCCTTTAACAATCAATTGATTTTTGCAGCAGACGGTCAGCCGCTGATGTATCGAATCAATGTTAAGCACCACCGAATTACGGGTTTGAAGACTAAGGCTACTGTGATCATGAAACAGGGGAAGACGGCGACTCTGGCGACTGCACAAGATTACATTAAGCCGTTTGCAAAGCAGTAGTGATTTAAACTAGCTTTATCACAGTGACAACGGTTACAATTGACTGTGAAGGAGTTGTTTAACATGGCAAATAGTGAACACAAGAAAACACACAGCGACGATGTTATTAAAGGTAAAGTCTACGATTATCAGCGTGTACTGGTCGGGGTCGATGATTCCCCAGATGCACAATTAGCTTATCAGTATGCGGTTAAACAGGCGAAGGAAGATAAGTCTGAACTGGTGATCGTTAGCATTCTTGAAGAGCAGGATGTCAATGTCTTTACAGCATTGAGTAAAGAAATGTTGGATCAACAGCGTGCTGCCATTCAGGCGCGTTTGGACAAGTACCGTAAAACGGCTGAAAATTCAGGCGTTAAGTCGGTCAAAACGCTGATTGCGGAAGGTGACCCTGGGGAAACCATTGTCAAACAGGTCATTCCTCAAGTTGATCCAGATCTTGTGATCGTCGGCTCTTTGTCACGCCAGGGGGTGGCGAAGTACTTTGGCAGCCAGGCAGCATATGTGGCCAAGTATTCACCAGTTTCCGTACTGGTCGTCCGGTAG
>DMZB01000072.1 GCA_003482405.1 Lactobacillus sp.
GAGGGTAGGTCGTTGCCATGCACATGAAACGTCAATCTGCGGATTGGCGTTTTTGTTTACCTTAAATTGACATGACAGCAAGGTCCGTCATTTAGGCTAACAGGCTATGGATACCTTAACGAACGGTCCAGCTTGCTTAATTGTTTCAGCAGGATGATTTAGTCTTGAAGCAAACCCTGAAGTCCGCTATACTAACAGATGTGCTAATTGCCGGATTAGCTCAGTTGGTAGAGCATCGGTATCGTAAACCGAGGGTCAGGTGTTCAAGTCACCTATCCGGCATTATATGAGTTTGATTGGAAGGGCATTATCATTGGAAGTTCACGATGATGATGCCTTTTATGCTACAGTGAACACTACTGTATAGGTTTACTGGTTAATAGCCACTTATACATGAGAAATCAAATGGAACATGGTTAAAAGATTAGAATTATTCACCTAAAAATGGCGAATAAATTAAAAGAAGGTTTGACTAGGGCCATTTATAACGACTATAATTGTTTTATCGTTTTTTTAATAAGTGACGATAACTTAATATGAACATCATTAAGAATTCCCGAAAAGTCATGGCCTTCGGGCTGCTATTGGGGGATAAATTAGGAGGATTCTTTTGGAAAACAAGAAATATGATACGGCGTTCTTTGGACAGCCTCGTGGACTGGCTACGCTGTTCTTCACAGAAATGTGGGAACGTTTCAGTTATTACGGCATGCGTGCCATCCTATTGTTCTACATGTATTTTGCTATTGATAAGGGTGGTCTTGGATTCAGTCAGGCGACTGCAAGTTCGATCATGGCTATTTATGGCTCGTTAGTTTATCTGTCTAGTGTTCTAGGTGGTTTTCTGAGTGATCGTGTCTTTGGACCACGACGGACCGTGTTCATGGGTGGTGTCCTGATTATGTTTGGACACATTGCCCTGGCCATTCCAGCAGGTGCTACGGCCTTGTTCGCATCCATTGCACTAATTGTTGTCGGAACCGGATTACTGAAGCCAAACGTGTCTGAAATGGTCGGTGCTTTATATACTACTGAAGACCGTCGCCGTGACGCTGGTTTTAACATTTTTGTGTTTGGGATCAACATGGGGAGTCTGTTTTCACCATATATTGTGGGAACGCTGGGTGAAAAAGTTAACTTCCACCTTGGTTTCTCTCTAGCTGCCATCGGTATGTTCTTTGGCTTAATGCAATACTGGATCGACGGTCGCAAATATCTGAGCAAAGACGGCTTGTATCCGTCAGATCCAATTGAACGTGACGATATTCGGCCACTGGCAGTTCGTTGGGGGTTAGGTGTTGTTGCTTTAATCTTGGTCATCATATTGATGAAACTGATGGACGCCCTGAACCTGAAGAACATTATTTTACTAATTAGTATTATCGCAATTGCGACACCAGTTGTTTACTTCATTATCATGCTGTCCAGTCGCAAGGTTACAAAGAATGAACGTCGGCATGTGGTGGCCTACATTCCACTGTTTATTGCCGCAATGCTCTTCTGGGCAATTGAGGAACAGGGTTCTGTGGTATTAGCGCTGTTTGCACAACAACGAACAAATCTGACAATCGGTGGTTGGACAATGCCAGCTGCTTACTTCCAGTCACTGAATCCCGCCTTCATCATGCTGTACACACCATTCTTTGCGATTCTTTGGACGAAGTTGGGCAAACGCCAGCCAAGTACGACAACAAAGTTTGCTTATGGGCTGATAATCGCCGGTATTTCATACCTGTTCATGGCGCTGCCGGGTTGGCTTGAAGGAACTGCTGGGCGTGTGTCGATTTGGTGGCTGATCGGTAGTTGGGCCATTGTTGAAATTGCGGAGTTACTGATTTCCCCAATTGGATTATCAGTTACGACACGGTTGGCACCGAACGCATTTCGGTCTCAGATGATGAGCATGTGGTTCTTAGCTGACGCTGCCGGTCAAGCGGTGAATGCTCAGATCGTTCAGTTCTATACCAGTAAAACAGAAGTTCCGTACTTCTTATCAGTTGGGGCTGTCAGTGTTGTCTTGGGACTGGTATTATTTGCCTTTAGAAAACCAATCTTTGGCCTAATGAAAGATGTTGAAATTGCTGAAGACTAATCGATAAGTTAAAATCATAAATAAGTTTGTGCTAGAATGTGCTCAACGATTGTTGGGTACATTTTTTTGTTCAGCAAAAATGAAAGGCGGTTATTATGGTACGTGTAGCGTTAACCAGCGACAATCATTTTGACGTCAATCAATTGGATAGTGATGCCATATTAAAGCGCCAGGCGGCTGTTCTAGCGGACGCAAACATCCGTTACTACATTATTGCGGGTGACACTTTCAATGACTTCACAAAGACGCTGAGCTATGTGGATGCCTTACAACACGAGTTGGGGAGTCAAACTGAAGTTTACTTTCTTGCTGGCAATCATGATATGGCTGCCGGAGTGACGTATGACGAACTTGAAACTCGTATTAATGCCCATTATCTTCATAATCAATTTATTGATATTCCGAATACAAATTGGCGAATTATTGGCAATAATGGATGGTATGACTACACGTTTGCTAGCCAGTTATTTGATCAGCGCAGTGTTGATGACTTTGCCCAGTGGAAACGAGCCTATTGGTTTGATGGTGTTATTAAACAGCCAATGACCGACCCAGAGCGAGAAGACGTGGTATTGCAGCAAACAGCTAACCAGTTGCTATCTGCAAGTGTTGCCCACAAACGTACCTTGTATGTAACACATTTTGTGCCACGGGCAGAATATACGCGCATTACTGACGACAATCGCTTTTGGAACATGGCCAATGCAATGTATGGTAGTCGCCGGCTGGGTGAGGTGCTGACTAAGGGACATGTTACCTACGCACAATTTGGTCACTTGCATATTAAACCAGCGCCACGGACTCTAGGGCACGTAACCTATTTTAACCAATCGGTTGGTTATAACACGCATCGTCTGCAAGAATGGATTCACCAGGATTTTATGAGTGAATGGCAGACCAGATTGAAAATTTTGAACCTGCAATAATTCCTGATTGCGCTTGAATTTGGACTGACTTTTAGTTAAAATTAAAAAGTTGTCAGGAACGGCGGAATAGCGAAGTGGCTAAACGCAGCGGTCTGTAAAACCGCCCCGAAAGGTTCGTTGGTTCGAATCCAACTTCCGCCATTTATTGGGATATAGCCAAGTGGTAAGGCAACGGACTTTGACTCCGTCATGCGCTGGTTCGAATCCAGCTATCCCAATTAAAATAATTTTCGAAAGAGGCATTGCCGTCATGGTGATGTCTCTTTCTTTACGTTCACGAGTAGACTGTGGTATTCTTTAAAGCGAACATACGTTTGAAAAAAGGAAAAGATATGACTGAACAAACTTCAATTTTTGACCAAAGTGATGAAAATCAACCACTGGCCAGTCGCATGCGGCCACAGAATCTGGCTGAGTTCGTCGGCCAGCAACAACTACTAGGGCATGGCAAAGTGCTACGCCAATTAATTGATGACGATGCTGTTTCATCATTAATACTTTGGGGACCACCTGGTGTTGGGAAAACGACCCTGGCGCGGATTATTGCCAATAAGACACGAGCGCGTTTCATCAACTTTAGCGCCGTCACTAGTGGTATTAAGGAAATTCGTAAAGTGATGGAAGAAGCAGAGGAAAATCGCCAGATTGGTGAGCGAACAATCGTATTTGTGGATGAAATTCACCGGTTTAACAAAGCTCAGCAGGACGCCTTTTTGCCTTTTGTTGAGAAGGGCAGCATTACCTTAATTGGCGCAACGACCGAGAATCCTTCGTTTGAAATTAACTCTGCCTTGCTGTCACGAACCAAGGTCTTTGTCCTACAGGAACTGACGCATGAAGATTTGGTGACGTTACTGACACAGGCATTACATGATGACCGTGGATTTGGCCAGCAAAAGATTCATATCAGTGACCAAACTGTGGCCGCAATTGCAGATTTTGCAAATGGCGATGCCCGGGTCGCACTGAATACATTGGAAATGGCCGTACTTAATGGTCAGCAGGTGGGGGATATGACTACCATTGACCAGGCGGACGTTGCGCAGTTAGTTTCGCGAAAATCGTTGATGTATGACAAAAAGGGTGATGAACACTATAACATTATCTCTGCACTGCATAAATCGATGCGAAACTCAGATGCAGACGCAGCTTTGTACTGGCTGTCACGTATGTTAGAAGGCGGCGAGGATCCGTTGTATGTGGCTCGTCGTTTGATTCGTTTTGCCAGCGAGGATATTGGATTAGCAGATTCACGAGCTTTAGAGATTGCTGTGGCATCTTATCAGGCTTCTCATTTGATCGGCATGCCAGAATGTAGCGTCAACTTGGCTCAGGCTGTTGTGTATCTGTCGATGGCACCTAAATCCAACGCCATTTACACCGCTTATTCTGCGGCAAAACATGACGCACTACACAGCATGGCTGAACCGGTGCCCTTGCAAATTCGCAATGCGCCAACTAAATTAATGGCCGATCTGCACTATGGTGAAGGTTATCAGTATGCGCATGACGCGAAGGATAAATTGACGACGTTACAAACGATGCCTGACAATTTGGTCGGCCATGAATACTATCAGCCAACGACGCAAGGTTCTGAGAAAAAATTTGCAGAACGTTTAGCTCAAATCAAGCAGTGGCACGCAGAACACGACGGGACTGATGACAGCAGATCTAATGGTGACACGCCACACCAATAGCAGATGTCATTTAAGCGAGTTATCAGTATGGTTCGCGACATAAAAGCACTATAATAATTGCAAGTGTAACGAAATAAAAAAGATGAGGCGATTCTATGGTCCAATCTGTAGCGGTAACAGACTTATACAAACTAGTTTCACTTGCACAACCCGTTGCAACATCTGATGCAGTCTTTTTTTTGCAAACGCAAATGCGTGACCAAGAAAATGATTATGCGACGACGATTCAACGGTTTGATTTACATACACGATCAACGAGCGCTTGGGGCACTTTAACTGGTAAGGATAATGCGATCAGTGTTAGCGATGATCAAAAACAACTACTTTTTACCAGCGAGGATAACAATCAGCAACGACAGGTCTTTGCACAGTCCTTAGCGGGTGGATCACCAGTTCAAGTGACGTTTGATCCGTTTGGCGTTGCCCAATATGTGTGGGATGCTGAAAACCAGGTTGTTTATTACCAAACGGCACCTAAAAAGAATGGTAAAGTCCCGGCAAAACCAGATCCTAAACGACCACAAACCATAAGTTATACGAAAACAATTTATAAAGACAATGATTTAGGCTATTTTGCTGAAGATGAACGCTATGTTATTAAGAAACAAATTGTTGGTCATAAAACTGCGCAAGAGATTTTCGATAGTTCAGAAAAATTTTCTTTAGGGCCGCTTTCTCATAACGGAACGTTATTAACGTATGCCATTGCTGGCAAGCCAGAAGATGACAATGATTTTAGTGAACTTACTTATGGCCTGAATTTAACAACTGGCAAAACTGAAGCATTGACGGCTAGTTTACCAGTAGCTTCATTGTCACCAGTTGCATTTAACAAGTCCGATACCGATTTATTGTTATGGGGCACGACAAATGAAATACCTAACATTTCAGCCTATCATCTGTATGATTACCACTTTGAAAACCAGCAATTAACAGACTTAACGCCCGACAAAGATGTTATGGTCGGCGACATGATTATGAACGCTGATTTTCAGCAGAACCTCAGCGGGCGGTCAGCGGCGTTCATTGATGAGAAACAGTATGTGTATACGCAATTATTAGACGGCACCGTTCAGTTGGTGGTCGGCAAACTTGGCGATAAATTAACGGATCATCAAAAATTAGTCAGTGGTTCCCGCCACGTGACAGATTTCACCGTTGCTGACGACGGCAAGACAGTTTTCTTTACCCAATCGGATTGGACAACGGTGGCAAAGCTATCAGCTGTAACCTTAGCCACTAACGAAGAGCGGGATTTAACGAATCCTAATCGTAGCTACGAAACAAGCCATCAGTTAGTTGAGCCGTTACGATTTACGTTTGTCAGTGATGATGGGGTCAGTGTGCCAGGCTGGTATCTACCACCAATTAACGCGCAAAGTAAACGAGACTATCCGGTCATTTTATATGTTCACGGTGGTCCTGGAGCAAACTATGGTGAAACGTTCTTTCATGAGCTTCAATTTCATGCTAGTGAAGGTTACGGGGTGGTTGCAATTAACCCACGTGGGTCGACCAGCTACGGTGAGGATTTTCAGCGCGGTGTCATTGGCCATTATGGTGAAGGCGATTACGCGGATCTGATGAATGGTCTCGACCACGTTCTCGAACTTGATCCTAAAATTGATCGGCAACGACTATATGTTACGGGTGGTTCCTATGGTGGGTTTATGACTAACTGGATCGAAGGCCATACAGATCGCTTCAAGGCTGCCGTGACGCAACGGTCTATCGCGAACTGGATCAGTATGTATGGGACAAGCGATATCGGCTACTACTTTTTGCCATGGGAATTGACCGGCGAGCAGACCATGAAAGCGACGAATTTAAAGCCACTATGGGATGCGTCACCATTAAAATACGTTGGCAACGTTAAGACGCCGACCTTGATTTTACACAGTGAACGAGATTTTCGTTGCCCAATTGGACAAGGTGAAGAGTGGTACACCTCGCTTAAGCTGAATGGTGTTGAGACAAAGATGGTTCGCTTCCCTGGTGAAAACCACGACTTATCCAGAATTGGGTTACCAAGTTTGCGCGTAGAACGGATGCAGCGGATTCACGATTGGTTTGAAGCACATCAATAGATGACGATGGGGAGGAAAGAGTTATGGTGCAGTTATATCATGATGCTGTGGACACAAGTGTCGGCGAATTACAGTTGTTGGTTTCGCAAAAGGGGCTGGTTTTCGTCGGTTCTCCGAATGCGCCATTGACAGAGGCCAAACAGTATTTAAATGATGCGGAGAGTGTCGACCACGCTAAGACAGATGAACACGTGACGGCACCGTATAGAACCGAGATTAGTGATTATTTTGATGGGCAACGACAAGACTTTGACTTACCGATTGATCACTTTGGTACCGGTACGCACCTTCAACAAGCTGTGTGGGATGCACTAGTCTTGATTCCTTATGGCATGACTTGTGATTACAGCACCATCGCGGTCAACATTGGTCAACCAACTGCCATTCGCGCCGTGGCTACTGCAATTGCTAAGAATCCGGTACTCATCGTGACACCTTGTCATCGGGTATTACGCAAAGATGGCGGCTTGGGCGGTTATCGCGGCGGACTAACCATGAAAAAGCAGTTACTGGCATTAGAGCGAGCAAATAGTTAACAGTAGTAAAGTTAAAGCGTAGGTGCTTGAGACATAATAAGCTCAGGTGGTCTGCGCTTATTTTAGTGATTGAATTGGTTAAACAAGCATATAGCAGCTCACAGTTGCATTATTGGTCTATATCAGTTACATTCTAAATGTAAGATTTAAAGTACAGTATTAAAGATGACGAATGGTTTCAAACATGAGGTTCACACTAAAAGTTGGGAGACGATTGTTCATGCAACTAGGATTTATCGGTGTTGGCGGAATGGCACAGGCGATTATTAAGGGGCTCATCGACGCCCAAGCTGTTGCACCATCTGAAATTGTTGTACACGGGGCGCATCAGGCCCATTATCAAAAGTTCGCCGAAACAACTGGTGTGCAGCTGGGTGAAAGCAACGTTGCAGTTGTGCAAAATAGTGACTTTGTCGTGTTGGCAGTCACACCAAACGTTGCCGCTGAGGTGTTGAAGGAAGTTCGCAGTGAACTGAATGAGGGACCCAAAGTTCTAATTTCAATTGTTGCCGGATTATCTTTACAGACTATGGAAGAATTGGCCGGTTACGATTTGCCGATTTTAAGAACGTTACCAAATGTTAATGTCGCGATTGGTGCGGGGATGACTGCAATTGCTGCTAATGAAAATTTGACTGGTGCAAAACGGGCAGATGCCGAGGGTCTGTTTGACGCCATTGGCAGTACTTCTGAATTGCCGGAGAGTGACTTTAGTACATTTTCTGCATTAGCCGGCAGTTCGCCAGCCTACATTTATTTCTTTATCGATGCCCTTTCACGTGCAGGCGTGAAGCACGGCCTTAATAAGCAGGATGCTACACGCATTGCGGCAGCTGTCACGGAAGGTTCAGCGAAAATGGTACTGCAATCCAAGCAAATTCCGTTTGACCTCATCGACCAAGTTTCTTCACCAGGTGGCTCGACAGTTGCAGGATTGTTGGCAATGGAAGAAGCTGGTTTTATGACGGCCGTTGTAAAAGGCATTGATGCGACCATTAAACGTGATCAGGAATAAACGCGTTGTAAAAGTGGTCTATACCAGCTATACTAGAAAGCGTAACCAAATGAGCTTTTTCAATGGAGCGTATCTGTTAACCTGAAACATTGGGAAACAGATACATTTATGAGGAGGAAGATTCAATGAGTACGGTTTTAAAGCATGCAATCATTTACACGGGTGAAGAAAAGATTGACGATGGCTACTTGCGGTTTGATAAAACAATCGAAGCCGTTGGTCCAATGAGTGACTATGTGGCCGAACCAGATGACGACGTTGAATTTGTGACAGGCAAGGTTATCGTGCCTGGTTTTATTGATGTTCATAGTCATGGTGGCTATAGCTTCGATTCTATGGATGGCGATCCTGATCAAATCAACGAAATGGTCAACGACATGGTTCACGAAGGGATAACATCACTGTTCCCAACAACGATGACACAATCGACTGAACACTTAAATCACGCGATGGAAGGGATTGCCAAAGCTGCCGAAAAGAATCCTGTTATCCAGGGTGTTCATTTGGAAGGTCCATTTATTTCTGCAATTTATAAAGGTGCGCAACCAGAAAAGTACATTTCAGATCCCAACATTGACTTGTTAGATAACTGGAACAAACTGTCTGGCAACCGCGTACGGTTAATTACTTACGCACCAGAAGATCCTGGCTCACGTGAATTTGAAAAATACTGCTTAAGTCACAACATCGTGCCATCTGTTGGGCATAGTAATGCGACTCGTGAACAGATGCTGGCATCTAAAGCTACTCACGTTACGCATTTGTACAATGCACAGCGTGAATTTAAGCACCGCGAACCAGGTGTTACCGGTCACGCGATGCTTGAAGACAACATGTACTGTGAATTGATCTGTGATGGTTTCCATATTGTTCCTGATATGATCAAACTTGCTTACGAGCAAAAGGGTGCTGAACGAATCGACTTGGTGACTGACTCCATGCGTGCAAAGGGAATGCCCGAAGGAATCAGTGAATTGGGCGGTCAAAAAGTTATTGTTAAGGACAAACAGGCACGGCTCGAATCTGGTAATTTAGCCGGTTCAGTCCTTCGCTATGACGACACCTTCCGTAACATTCAGTACTTTACCGGCTGTGGCATCGAAGAAGCGGTTCAAATGTCTTCCGTTAACCAGGCCACTGAGTTTGGTTTGACCAGCAAGGGCGGTTTGCAAGAAGGTAAGGACGCTGACTTTAATGTTATGGACCGTAACCAAAAGTTGGAACGGACATATAGCTATGGCCGTCGGTTTGACGATTAATTGAACAAATTAAACGCGTCGGGTGTGTCGTTAAACTAACTAAAACTAAGGGATGAAATGAAATGGCCTCACCAATTTACATTCAAATTCATAATCGTTTACGTAAAGCCGTTGAAGATGGTCAGTGGCAGGTTGGAGATAAAATTCCTTCAGAACGTGAACTTGCCATTCAATTTGGCGTGAGTCGGATGACGTTGCGTCAGGCCGTTCAAACGTTAGTGGAGGAAGGTTTACTGGAACGTCGGGTCGGCGCCGGGACATACGTGGCTAATCGAAAGGTTCAAGAACGTGTATCTGGCGTTACCAGTTTCACCGAACTGATGGAGCAGGCTGGTAAAGTGCCGTCTTCCCGAACGGTTTCATACCATATCACGACACCATCACTATCTGAAAGTGAAAAGTTGGAACTAGGACCAAACGAACAGATTCTGCGAATGGAACGAATTCGTTATGGTAATGACGAACCGATCTGTTTTGAAGTTGCGACTGTTCCGGAACGGTTCATTAGACGGTTTAGTAAAGAAGATGTCACGACATCTTTATACCGTGTGCTAGAAGATGAAGCAGGACTTAAAGTTGGCCATGCGCATCAGACGGTTTCTGCCATGACGGCTAGTGAGCGGGTTGCGGAATATCTCAATGTCAAACGCAGTGATCCGTTACTACGTTTACGCCAGGTTTCATTTTTGGACGATGGCACACCGTTTGAATATGTTCGAACACAATATGTTGGCAACCGATTTGAATTTTATTTGGAACGTTAGTTAGGTTAGTACTTGAACGTTGACGATTGAAATTTAAATGAATACCATGATTAAAGTAGCTGCTGTAAAGGTCAAAGTGACTTTTGCAGCAGTTTTTTGGCCTTTTATCACGATAGCGTAGTGTAGCCAAAACTAGTGCCTTCATGTGAAACGTTTCAGTATCGACTTGCCCAATGAGTATGCGAGATATGGTAAACTATGGGGGTTAATAAAAAAGACATTTGTGAAAAAGAAAGGGAATAATTGCGATGGTTACGCGATATCCAGATGACAGCCTGACACTTCACACGGATGCTTATGAAGTGAACATGGTCCAAACTTACTTTGAAGACGGGGTGGCGGATCGTCACGCTGTGTTTGAATTATATTTTCGGGATCTACCATTCCACAATGGTTATGCTGTTTTTGCAGGTCTGGAGCGACTGGTTGATTACATAAACCAGCTACATTTTACTGATTCGGATCTGGATTACTTGGCGTCGACGAATCAATATTCGAAGTCCTTTTTGGGTTACTTACGTGATTTTAAGTTCACAGGCACAATTCGCGCCGCTAAAGAAGGCGACCTCGTCTTCAACAACGAGCCGTTGGTCCAAGTTGAAGGCACTTTAGCTGATTGCCAGTTGGTTGAAACGGCGTTACTCAACATCGTGAATTACCAAACATTGATTGCCACAAAGGCAGCCCGGATTCGTTCCGTGGCTGGTAACGACGGCATTTTGGAATTTGGTACACGGCGAGCTCAAGAAATGGACGCTGCTATTTGGGGCACACGGGCAGCGTACATCGGTGGTTTTGATGCGACGAGTAATGTCCGGGCCGGTAAAATTTTTGGTATGCCAATTAGCGGCACACATGCACACAGTTTGGTTCAAACTTACCGGGATGATTATGACGCCTTTATGGCCTATGCCCGGTCTCATAAAGATTGTGTCTTCTTAGTTGATACTTACGACACATTGCGTTCCGGTGTCCCAAATGCGATTCGAGTGGCGCGCGAAATGGGCGACAAGATCAATTTTCAAGGCGTGCGGATCGATTCTGGTGACATGGCGTATATTTCCAAGCGGGTGCGTGAACAACTGGATGAAGCCGGTTTTCCCAACGCAAAAATCTATGCATCTAATGATTTAGATGAAAAGACGATTACAAACTTGAAGATGCAAGGAGCCAAAATTGATGTTTGGGGCGTGGGTACAAAACTCATTACCGCTTTTGATCAACCTGCTTTAGGCGCGGTTTACAAACTCGTCTCTGTTGAAAATGAACGTGGCAAAATGGTGGACACCATCAAGCTTTCCAGTAATGCCGAGAAAGTTTCAACGCCGGGTAAAAAGCAAGTTTGGCGGATTACCAAAAAGGCTGATGGCAAGTCTGAAGGCGATTACGTGGCGCTGTCCGATGAGCGCCCGGACCAAGCGACGCAGCTGCATATGTTCCATCCCAGTTACACATACATTAATAAAGATGTGACCGACTTTGATGCCCGTCCGTTACTTGTGCCGATTTTTGACCATGGTACACAGGTCTACAACTTGCCAGAGTTACAGGACATTAAAAAATTTGCGGCAGACCAACTGGCGTCGTTGTGGGATGAATACAAGCGTGATTTGAATCCGCAAATTTACCCCGTTGATCTGTCCCAGAAGCTGTGGGATCACAAGCAAAATATTATTAAGCAAGTGCATAGTTATGTCAGTAATTTAAAGTTTGACGGACAAAACGAATAGTCTTGCAGAAGATTGATTTATGATTTTATCGAAGGAGCATGCGTTTATGAGAGCAAAACAAGCGGAAATCATTAAAGCATTGGGCGTCAGTGCAGATTTTGATGCCGAAACGGAAATTCGTAAGAGCATTGATTTTTTAAAAGCCTATTTAAAGAAGAACACGTTTTTAAAGGCCCTCGTGCTCGGTATTTCTGGTGGCCAGGATTCTACGTTAGCCGGGAAGCTTTCTCAGCTCGCCATCAACGAAATGCGTGCTGAAACAGGAGATAACACATATCAGTTTGTCGCGGTTCGTCTGCCATATGGTGAACAAGCCGATGAAAGTGACGCGATGGATGCGATTGCGTTTATGCAAGCGGACAAGGTGCTGCGCGTCAATGTGCAGACCGCCGTTGATGCTGGTGTAGCCGCGGTTGAGGCAAATGGGCTAACGGTTTCAGATTTTAACAAAGGGAATATCAAAGCGCGTGAACGGATGGTGGCACAGTATACAATTGCCGGTGAATTACATGCTGCAGTCGTGGGCACTGATCACGCGGCTGAAGCTGTGACCGGTTTCTATACGAAATATGGTGACGGTGGCACGGACATTGATCCCTTGTATCGGCTCGATAAACGTCAAGGCAAAGCAATGTTAAAGGTACTTCAAGCACCTGAACATTTGTACCTAAAGGTTCCGACGGCTGATTTGGAAGACAATCGCCCTGCATTACCGGACGAAGTTGCGTTAGGTGTTACGTATGACGATATCGATAACTATCTGGAAGGCCAAACAATCAGTGAGAGTAGCGCCTCAAAGATTGAAGACTGGTACAATAAGACGATGCACAAACGTCACATGCCGATTACAATCTTTGATAATTTTTGGCGTTAACCCGATGTTATTGCTTGTAATTAACTAATCATTCCGATATAATTCTGCTTAAGATAAATGAGGGAGTAACTAATGGCTGTTCGCAGGTCTTGTGAATGGTCGTGACAATGCCACCAACAAGATTCGTTCTGGTTTTGTCTTAAATAGTGAGACTCATGGTCGACACATTTGGTGTGCGATCATGGGTCTTTTTTCATCCCGTGAGCGCAGCCTCAACTATTTGGTCAAAGGAGAAATGACGATTGAAACAAAGTAAATTACCACAGGCAGCTCAATGGACCACTGATGAAGCGCTAAAACAAATGACCTCAACTGCAGACGGTTTGAATAAAGAGAGTGTGACGACACGTCAGGCAGAACATGGCCCCAATGCACTGGCTGCTAAACGTCAAACGACGTTATTAGAGAAGTTCATTGCGCAATTCAAGGACCTGATGATTATTGTCCTGATCGTGGCCGCCGTGATTGCGGCGTTGACGGGTGAGGGTGTTGATGCCATCATCATTTTACTGGTGGTGATTTTAAACGCAGTCTTTGGTGTCTTCCAAGAGGCTAAGGCTGAGCAGGCAATCAATGCTTTACAGGAAATGTCAGCACCAAACGCGCACGTGCGTCGAAACGGCGAAACAGTGACGGTTAAAAGTGATGAATTAGTGCCCGGTGACATCGTGTTGTTAGAAGCCGGTGACATCGTCCCAGCTGATATGCGTTTGCTCGAAAGTGCCTCACTTCAGATTGAGGAATCCGCATTAACGGGTGAATCGGTGCCGGTAAATAAACAGCTGGAACCAATAACTGACACGAATGTCGGGTTAGGTGACCTCAGCGACTTGGCATTTATGAACAGTAACGTGACCTATGGCCGTGGTGTCGGGGTCGTCACCGCAACGGGGATGCAAACGCAGGTCGGTCGAATTGCTGGCATGTTGGACAACACTAAGGAACGGAAAACACCGCTACAGGAAAATTTGGCTCATTTGGGTAAAGTTCTAACCGGGCTGATCTTGGTGGTCGCTGTGATTGTCTTTGTGGTAGGGATGATTCGCGGTAACGAAAGTTTGATCAACATGCTGTTAACAGCCATCTCGTTGGCAGTAGCCGCAATTCCTGAAGGTTTGCCTGCCATTGTTACGATCACGTTGGCGTTGGGTACGACGCGGATGGCCAAATTAAATGCGTTGGTTCGCCGTTTGCCAGCTGTGGAAACGTTGGGAAGCACAGATATTATTGCTTCTGATAAGACGGGAACGTTGACACCGAATAAAATGACCGTGGGAAAACTTGTTGTGGGCGGTTAAGTTAGTGCTGCAAAGACTGGG
>DMZB01000206.1 GCA_003482405.1 Lactobacillus sp.
AATTCATATATTAAATATATTTATTTTTGTTGTTACTATCTTACTATATCTGATGTTCCACGTCATTTTTTCAATACGTGATTAAGGAAATCTGGTAGGTTAAAAATCCACTCGAACAAAAAATATCCTCACTCCCATACGGGAATAAGGATATTAGCTTGGTCAAAACAATCAATATATTCTTGAACTATTGCCTAATATGACCTTTTATTCATTTATTTTTTTCGCTGATCACCAATCCCGTGACTAATGTCTGGCACGTACTCAACTGCCTTTTTTCTCGCGTCGCTTAACAACCGCTGCCAAGCACGCCAAACATTCTTTTCAGAGTATCGTTCAGCCAGCTCGTAGGATCGGGTCGACATTTCCTGCAACTTATCTGGATGACTGAACAGGAAAATAAACTTATCAGCCATCGCCTGAATGTCCTCATACGGCACTACATAACCATTTTCACCGTCCACGATGATTTCGTTTGGACCATAGTTGACATCATAAGTCACCCCGACCATCCCATTACTAATTGCTTCCATTAAAGATAAGTTGAAACCTTCCATCACGGATGCCAAACCGTAAACCTGGGCCTGTTGCTGTAATTCAGCAACATTATTGGCGTAATCTTTAATTGAGACACTATCTTCAAGATGGTATTTCTTGATAACCCGGTTAATATCAGTCATCGCTTTGTCATTATCGCGATGATCCACGTAACCATAAATATCAATAGAAATGTTAGGAATCTGCGCTTTAGCGATCCCAACCGCTTCGATGATGTGATCAATGCGCTTTTCTGGTGCCACACGAGCTGTCACTAACACTTTGCCGGCAACCCGCTCGCTCATCGGTACCTGAGGCTGCTTAAAGTGTTCATCAGGCACAACTCCAACCGGAATCGTAAATAGGCGTGCCTTAGGTTTAAAACGGCGCCGCACATCACTTGTTTGTTTCTTAGTGGCCGAAATAATGGCATCGTACTTATTCGCATTGGTCAGACCATACTCATAAAAGTTGTTCATGACGGAATGCATCGGATTTTGAGCATCCCCCGCATGCGAATTATGTAAATGTAAAACAGTGTATGCAGGCCGGTCAAGATTCTGCAAATGCCAGTCAGCCAAGTGAGTTCGGTCCATGATGAAAACATTCAGTGTATCATCATTCCAATAATCAGCATTCAGGCAGTTATAGAAGTGCAACGTTAATTCTTCAATATTAGAGAATTCATACACAGCACCATCTTTTTCCGTCAACCGCCAGCCACTTTTAACCAACTTACCAGTCCCGTCTACACGGTTAAACGTTTCGACGACTGGACGACCATCCAAGTCATACCACACCTCAGTACCAATTTTGTTATCTGGTGTGTACCATTGTGACAACGTTTTAAAGCCACGGAAGTCGTAATTATCCACTCGATACAGGTTACCAAACGCATCAAATTGTTCAACAGAACTAATTCGTTCCGCATCATCATCGCCGAAGTAGTTGACCCGCGAAATAAATTGTTTGCCGTGGGTCACAATGTACCGATGATTCTGAGACTCTTTTAGATAATTTAAGTCCTCTAGTCCAAAGTCCAGATTCTCGACATGAAGAATTTTGGTTTTAACGTCTTCTGTTTGCTGAAAATAATCAAACATATTAATGACTTCTGAGGACGAAACACCAACGTCCTCTAAAAAATTATGCAGACGTGGGTTCCAATCACGAAAGACTAGCTTAAACGGTTCTTCGTGATCACGAAACAAGCCAGCCCGCTTGAGCTGTGCGTGTTCAATCCCTGAGTTTTGCTTATTGAAACTTGAATTAATGAAAAATATCATCGACTAACTCCCCTACTTTACAAACAAATTGGTTGTTTTGGACTGTTCTTTTTGCCAAAGCTTCCAGGCCGCTGGTGCATTAAAGCCTTCAGCAGTCGCAGATGCTTTTTGACTGAGTTGCGTCCACTCTTTTGCATCACCACTCAGTACTTTGACCAAGTCATCTGCTAATACTTGACTCGCATTTAATGGTTCCAAATAACCATTAGCACCGTTTTGAATCAAACTAGATAATCCATACTTAACGTCATAGCCAAATACAGGAATGCCATAGCTCATCGCTTCAACAATATTGGCACCAAATCCTTCTGACATAGATACTGTCAGCAAGGCACCCGCATCCTTCAACTGTTCAGTGAGCTTAGCTGCATCCTGATAGCCGTTGTATGTGACGGCATTCTCAACGTTCAGTTTTTTTGCCAGATCAGACAGAGATTGCTTTAAAGCGTTATCACTGGCGTAGCCGTAAAATTCTAAGTGCAGATCAGGTAACTTTTCTTTTGCCTTTGCAAACACTTCAAGTGCTTGGTTAGGCTGCTTTTCAGGTGAAATCCGACCGAGAAAGACGATCTTGTTCAAATCGCGTTTAGGTTCCGTAGCCAAATCATGTTTGACGGTATATGTGTCGCCTAAAACAAGCACATGGTCGAAACCAAAGAACTTAGTGATTTCCTTGCGTTGTTGTTCTGTTGGCACAATGACACCATCAAAGTCGCGAATATGATCTTTAAACAGCGGCTTCATGTAGTCATAGACCTTGTTAGATCCGCCAAGCTGTGCCGTGTTTACTGTGTGGGCATTGTGCAAGAACTGCCATTTGCCCTTGGCGTTTTTAACTGAGGCCACTTCGTTAATTAACGATGGCCGATCATTAATCAACACACTTGGTTCCTGACTCGTGATTTCGTTCATAAAGAAAGCAAACATTTCATTTTCGGTATTAAAGCGCCATGCATGACCTTTGTAATGGACTAACTTGTACATCGTATTGTGCAACTGGCCATCAATGTTCATACGTGTGATTTCAATTTTAGGTTCACCCTTCGCATTAAAGAAGACTTGGGCACCCTCTTTGCCGTCCGGATGATAGTACTGCGTTGATGACTTAAATCCACGACGATCCCAAATATCTTTGGCCACTAAGTCGTTAAAATCATTAAAATATTCAATGGCCCCAACAAGGCCAACTGTTCCGGGAGCAATGTCAACTTGCCCGACCGTGCGTCCATGATAGTGAATTAGAGATTTATTCGGATCAATACCTTCAATTTGATACATATTTTTATCAATGGCGTCTGTATAACGGACATCAACATCCTTCTTTTCGATGCTGGTGATTTCTTGGAAAAAACTGTACATATTTAAAACATCATTTGCGGCCAGCCCGACCCGTTCGGTATCATCCACTAACTCTGGATTGTAATTGCGCGTCAGCATCTTAGCGGCAACTCCGTTTTGTTTAAACAACTTGACTCGTGAAATGGCAGAAAACTCGGTACCTGAGTTGAGCGAAAAAATATTTTCATTAACAAAGTAATTCACAAAAAAACCTCTTTCTTAGTTACAAATTAGTTTTGCATTTTCGGGAAATCACTGGTGAACGTTGGCACATTGAAGTAATCCTTACCATCGTTAGACTCCATTTCCTTGATTTGGTTAAGCAGAGTCTGATTTTGATTGTTTAAATCATTGACCGTACCTTCCAACTCCCGTTGCCGTTGCAGACTGGCACCGTACTTGTTTTGAGCCTGTTGACGACTGTATTCGGCTTGTGCCAAGTGATCATTCAAGTCGGCAATCCGAGCACCAAGCTGTTCTTCAGTCTTTGTAAAACTATGAATGGAATCTTGTTTAGCCTGAGCCAAATTATCTTTCCAATCGGCGTTTTCCTTCTTGATTTTGTTCAGATCAGATGTCGAATTCTTCAGGTTTTCAGTGGCGGTCTTCAAACTAATCTGGGAATTGCTAAGTGCTTCTTCCAACTTTGTTTTTTGGTCCGTAAGTTCGGCGTTTGCCTTCTTCAACTCTGCCAGGTTAGATTGCAATTCATTCGTCTTGAAACCACTGTTAGTAATCTCCGTTTCAAGCGCCATGTTTTTCTTTTGCACGTCAGCAATTTGACCCTGTAAAGCTGATTTATCCTTGTTTTCTGTGGCAATAATGTTGTTAGTCCGTTTCTCAAATTCTTGATACTTTTGATCTACGGCCGCCGAACGTTCGTCGAACTTTTTCAGCCATTCATCATTGATATCGTCAATCTCACGTTCATGGTTCTTCTTAAGTTTGGCAACCTCGTCTTGATTCTGAACAGTGATGCTGTTGATGTAAGCCGTGGCTTCATTCCGATACTCTTGCCACTTACTCAATTGACGAGCCAGTTTCTCGTTTGACCCTTGCAAACGTTCCACTTGAGAAATCAGTAAACTATTTTGTGACAGTACATTGTTGTATTGTTGGGCCACCGTTGCATTGATCACATTTTGACTTTCTTCAGCAGCAGTAGTGGGTTGGTTCCCATGCGGTGCATCGGGGGTCTTGTCGGTTGGTTCTCCACGCTGAATCATTGCAGCTGCAGCAGCCGCTTCAATTGCACTCACATCTGAGGCATGCTCTGGCTCTACAGGGGTCATTAATGATCCAGTCGAATTTTGGTCATCGACGAACGTGTCGACCATTGGCTGCGCCTCGGATACACCTGCTGTTAATGGTGTGTCAACACTACCGTCTAAAGATGATGTAGCGGACATGTGACTATTATTTGATATCGCATTTACGGATGATGTCTCGTTTTGATCTAATTTAACTGTTTGACTGGAAATTGCTGAACCCTTTTGTGTTTCAACAGTTGTGCTTTCTGCCATTGCTTTGGTTCCCTCAATTTCTTCTTTCTGACTTTCTTCATTTTGTGGAGTTTTTGCAGTCGAGGTATCAACCGTTTTCGTTTTATCAAGAACATCTGCTGAATCGTTCATAGCGCTGAAGTCAATGTCGACTGAATCAATCAAGTTTTCGCTCTGTTCATTCTCTTGTTGTGCCTTCGTTGGTGCTTGTTTAGTCTCAGCCGTTGCAACCGACTGTTGTACAGGCACTTGACTCTGGACTGGTGTTTGGCTCTGAACCGGTGCTTGGCTCTGAACCGGTGCTTGGCTTTGCACTGGCG
>DMZB01000342.1 GCA_003482405.1 Lactobacillus sp.
CTGATGGCACAACGTTTAAGGCGATTGCCTCCCTTGCCGATGGCTCAACGAAAACAGTTAATGCTACCGTTAATGGTGACACTGCAACCTTCACTGTCGACACTGGTGAGTTAAAAACTGGTCAGGTTATCTCAGTCAAACTGCAGGCAGTTAACGGCGAAAACACCAAGGATGGTTCACCGGCCTCTGTTACAGTCGAGGCTGGTAATCCAACAGAACCGACGAATCCACTGGACAGCTATAACGTTGGCACGCCAACTGTGAACCCAGCCAAGGGCGGTGACACAACGGTGACTGGGAACGCCAACATTACCACACCAGTGCCAGATGGGACGACATTTACCGCGGTCGCAACATTGCCAGATGGCTCAACTAAAACCGGCACTGTGAACCCAGATGGATCATTTACCATTGATACAGGTGTATTAGCTCCGGGACAAACCGTAACCGTTAAGATTATTGCGAAAAACGGTGACAACTCGAAAGACAGCACGCCTGTCTCCATCACTGTTGGTCAACCATCAGCAACGAACCCACTGGATGATTACACTGTTGGCACGCCGACTGTTGATCCGGTGAAAGCTGGCGATAAGAACGTCACAGGAAACGCCAACATCACCACACCAGTACCAGATGGCACCACGTTCACGGCGGTCGTAACCTTGCCTGACGGTTCAACGAAGAGTGCACCAGTTGATGCAAATGGTCACTTCACAATTCCAATCGATGGATTGGCTGCTGGACAAACAATCACTGTCAAAATTGTTGCTAAAAATGGTGATAATACGAAGGATAGTTCACCAGTTAACGTTACGATTGGCGAAGGTGAGCCTTCAAATCCAAGTAATCCGGGCAATGGCGGTAACGGTAATAATGGTGGCAACACCAATAACCCGGGGACTGGCAACAATGGTGGTTCAGGTGGGACTGGCACTGGAAACACTGGTGGTTCTGGTTCAGGCAACACCAATACCGGCCAAACAGCTGACAACTCATCCTCAACTGGTTCTTCCTCTTCGACAACTGGGGCCGGCAACACAGGTACCAGTGGCCGATCAGGAACCAACACCACTGGTTCAACGGGCACTGGATCAACCGGGTCGACCGGAACCACTACCAATGGCTCCTCGACTAGACGTTCCGTGACAACAGGTGGGTTGGGTCAACCAAGAGCTACAGCTCCACGCGACACTGCAGCAACTACGCAATCAAGTTCTCAGACAACTAAGCAGACTCAACGTGAAAAATCCGGTGTCTTACCGTTAACGGATCAACAACGCGCAACCGTTGCTTCGATTCTGGGGGCTGGCCTGCTAATTGGCGCAATTGCAGCAGCGTACCGGTTTATCAGAAAACGTTAATTAGGCGTTTAATGACATCTCTCGTATAAATGTTTTAATATTCAAAATTCATAAAGCAAGTCGTTTCGGCGTTAGGACCACATCGCTGAAATGACTTGCTTTATTTGTGGTGATGGTGGGATTACATTAAATATACCAAATTCGCATAGGAGAAAACTCAATCATGGAAAACTCAGATTACCGCGTGTACGCCTGGAGTAACATGTTTAAATTGACCATCGCAAATCAAGATAAAGTCATTCCCACGAGCATTAACATTGTTCCAACGGTTGATCAAACGACTGGCGAGGTCAGATTTTTCGTCGATCCAACGAAACTGAGCGAATTAAATAAACATGGTCAGCATGCACATAGTTAAATGAACGCCCACCAGCATAGTAGATAGTTTATTGTTTCGCGCGTTTACGCGCTCAACTCGGTCTAAAGACAGTAATTAAATACGCCCCTAAAACTCACACAGTTACGAGTTTTAGGGGCGTATTGCTTTGGTTATCCCATCACTAAAGGATGTTTACTAAAGTAGTGTTTGATTGTATTAACCTCATTGACATATTCAGGTCGGATCATCCTGCTCTGGACTGTTGGCAATTCAATCAACAATCCAATATTACGTGTTGCTCGCGCTTCTACCGCCAATTCTCGCAGAATGCCAAGCATTTCATCACGATATTCTGGCTTTGTTCGCACTAATACAAAATTCACAACTTTTTCGATAATTTCTTCATCATCAAACATTATTCGTCATCTCCTTGAATATTTGCCAGGCGCGGAACTCTGGCAATTATTACCGAGCAGATCAGTTGACTCGCCATGAGCCAGCCGCTGGCCAGTAACACTGAACCCAATACATCAGTCGCATAATGATTACGTAGATATACGCGCGCAATCATTAACATGCCCAGCCATAAAACGGCCGCCACGGTAGCCAAAAATTGGCCACCAAATTCTAAATAGTGATTCAAAATTAACAATAATAGCAAAATCAGTAATGTACTTGAAAAGACGTGACCGCTTGGAAAGCTAAAGCCACTGTCGGCAACCAGTTCGTGCATTGGTCGCACGCGGCCAACTAAATATTTGACTGCCAGTGCGAGTGCGTTTCCACAAAAGTAAATTAGGAAACTAATGCCCGCGGCAATGCGCTCACGCTTCCACCACAACCATAGAATCAAAGCCACAGCTAGAATCGTGGCAACTAGCGGGCTACCAAACTTTGAAACCATGATAAAACCGGCCGTTCTGGATGAGTTTTCCCACCCCGTTAACCAACCAGCAACTCCTTGATCCAATGAGGTGACCCAACCAAGATGAAGTTTGACGCTTGCTGCTAACGCCGTAAAAATAACCAGTAAACTAATTGACTCTGTCCATCGCCATCGTGACGATGTTTGAACTTCTAGTAACCCCATTTTTCCAACTCCCGATTAATTATTTTTGTTCCCGCGTAATGTAAACGGGCCGCTGTTTAACTTCTAAATAGATTTTGGCGATGTATTTACCGGCAATTCCTAAACAAAAGAGTTGAATCCCGCCGATCATCAAGATAATTGAGACTAGTGATGGCCAGCCAGCGGTTGGGTCGCCGAACATCAACGCACGGACAACGATAAACACGAGTGAAATGATCGATAGTACAAACGACGTTCCACCGACGACGGAGGCAACCGTTAACGGCTTATCCGAGAAGTCCATGATGCCTTCGAATGAATAGTTGACCAATTGTTTGAAGGACCAGTGAGTTTCACCAGCGACACGATCCTGGTGGTCAAACGTTAGCACCTTGGTTCGAAAGCCAACCCAGTTAAAGATGCCTTTGGAGAACCGATTCACTTCTGGCATTGCCAACACGGCTTCAACAACTTTGCGATTCATCAACCGATAATCACGAGCGCCCTCTGGGATCGGCGTTTGGGAAATACGATTAATTAATTTATAAAACGCACGGGAGAAAAATGAACGGATAACGGGTTCACCCTTTCGTGAATCACGTTTGGTCGCAACTGTGTCGTATTCTCCACTGTCCAGTATTGTGATCATCTGTGGCAGTAACTCCGGTGGGTCTTGCAAATCAACATCCATGACACCAACATAATCGGCATCCGTATTTTCTAATCCTGCATATAACGCGGCTTCCTTGCCGAAGTTCCGTGAAAACGACAAGAAGTGAACGTGATCCGGATCACTGACTTGCAGGCGCTCCATCTCTGTCAAAGACTCATCTGTTGAGCCATCATCGATAAATAGTAGGTTCCACTGGTGACCGGCATACTCATCAACATAGTCACCCAAGATTTGCTTCATCTTCTGATAAAACAGCGGTATTGCATCTTGTTCGTTATAGCATGGCACAATGATTGTCATTGTTTTCATGGTTTAAACCTCCTTATTCATTCTTGACCGTAAAGTCGTGTAAAGTACTGGTATCAATGAGATGAGGACAATGGCCAGCATAATCAGTTCGAAGTTTGCCTTAACTACTGGAATGTTTCCGAAGAAGTAGCCGGCGCCAATTGCAATCGTGACCCATGTTGCCCCACCGATAATGTTGTACTTAGCAAACGTTGGGTAATGCATTTTACCCATCCCCGCTGTAAACGGAATCAATGTGCGAATGATTGGAATAAATCGACCTAAGAAAATCGCAACGTTGCCGTGACGCTCGAAGAATGTTTGTGAGCGTTTCAGATACTTTGGTTTGATCCAGCGTTGCATACGCTTGCTGTGCATCGCCCAGCGGCCAAAACGTTTGCCAATTTCAAAGTTGGCCAAATCACCCAGGATTGCGGCTATCGTTAAGATGACGATCATCAGCCATGGATTCATCGCGCCAGCTGCACCCGCTGCCAGAGACCCAACTAAAAATAAAATGGAGTCTCCTGGTAAAAATGGCATCACGACCAAACCAGTTTCAATAAAGATAATCATAAAGAGCGCTACATAAACCAACACACCGTGCGCGGCCATGAGGCTCGGGATAATTGTATTAATGTGCATAATCGATGCTAACAGGGCTGTAATCATAAAAAAGCACCTCTCCTTCCCTTGCTATGTATACAGAATAGCGAGAAAGAAGAGGTGCTACTATCTACGGTTCGTGAAGATTAAATGAGTTTTTCTCAGATTAGGCTAGCCGTTCTCATTTACGAAAAGTAATCGTGAACGTAGTGCCATGTGGCTGATTATCGGACACAGAGATCTTAGCACGATTGAGTGTGACAAGCTGAGTCACAATGGCCAGGCCTAAACCGGTTCCGGGAATCTTGCTAGAACGTGCCTGATCAACGCGGTAGAAACGTTCAAAGATATGCGCTTTATCCGCATCACTAATACCCGCGCCTTCATCACTGATGATTAATTCAGTCCTGTTTTCATGCGGCTGGACCGCCAGCGTGATTTTGCTGGTCGCTGGTGAATATTTGGCAGCATTATCTAAAATAGCCAGTACGATTTGCCGAATACTATCATCGCTACCTAAAATTTCTGCGTGTTCCGGCGTTGACAAACTAATCGACTGGCTAACGTTTTGTTGATAGTCGGCAACCATCGTTTTTAATAATGGACTTAAATCTAATGGTTTTAAGTCTAGCTGCAGTTGATCATTGCGGCTAATAGCCAACAAATTTTCAACCAGATGCTGCATCCGCAATGATTCCTCATCCAGATATTTGAGCGAATCTGGAATGATTTCAGGATGCTGCTCACCTCGACGACGTAACAGACTGACGTGACCACGAATCCCAGCTAGTGGCGTCCGTAATTCATGTGACGCGTCGGATACAAATTGATGCTCACGCTGCATCCGCTCATTAAGTGAAGCCAACAACTGATTGAAACTAACCGCTAACTGATTGACTTCGGTTGGTTCATTTGGAACAGGCAATGACTGCTGTAACTGTCCTGTGTCATGTGCACGCTCCTGAGCCGCCGCCGTTAAGTTTGTCAATGGCTTAGTCAAACGTCGAGACATTAATAGAATCAACAAAACACCAACAATTAAACTCAGTAATGCCACAAGTAACACTGCCTCCAATGTCACCCGAACAACATGCAAAATGTAATTCATACTAAGCCAGATTTGATAGTAGGCACGTTTAGTCAGTTTGCTACGATAATAGAAAACACCGTCGTCATCGACGATGCGTACCGCTGGAGACGGCGAAACACCAGTACTTTTCGCTTTTAAATAGGCTTTGGTACCTGGTGAATAAAACGTGTCATTGATTTTGCCAGCTTTATTAATTGTTTCAATCTTGACATACGTGTCAGAAGTGTCTTCCTCACTCGCCGTTTCCCACGCATCCCAGTTTGGCGATTTATGAACAAAGGAATCCTGTAGGGAATCAATCATGTTAGCCGCCTCCGCTTCACGATTGCGAATCAGAAACGTACTGACGACGCCAGCGGTCACAACCACGTTAAGTATCGTTGTGACGAGCAAAATAACGATATAGGTGCGGATAATCACC
>DMZB01000014.1 GCA_003482405.1 Lactobacillus sp.
TTAAAGTTGTAATTTGCCATAACAATATTTATGCCGAGTTGTAAAGTTGCTGAACAAACGCTTTCATTTCTCAATAAATTGTTATTGATCGGGCGAGAATCTGCATTCTAATGCGGATTAACGGCCCATTGCAAAGGATGATTATGCTATGATATTTGTAACGAAGTGAGCGCTAATAAATCTGAATTTACGAGGCTTGGGGCACAAAATGGCAAAACGAGTAACAATCAAAGACGTCGCAAAAGCCGCTGGGCTGTCGATTACGACGGTTTCACAGATTTTAAACGGGAAGGGCGACCGATTTCCAGCGACAACGCAAGAAAAAGTGATGCAAATTCGCGATCAGTTAGGATACGTTCCTAACTTTAATGCCCGTAATTTGATTAGTCATTCGATGAAAACCGTTGGTATCATTGTGCCGAACCTGGTAAATCCATTTTTTGCCATGTTTTTACGCGGCATTCAGGACGCAATGTACGAGCATGAGTGTGTGCCGATTATTTTGAGCGCGGATCGAGACGAAAATCTAGAACATTATTATTTAAGAACACTCGTTGAACGTGGTGTTGACGCCATGATTATTGCCAGTTCTGCGGTGGGCAATGCAGAATTGAATGGATTACTCAAACGGAATGCTGTGCCATACCTGCTGTTTGATCAAAATGATCCAATTAACGAGGGTGATCGCATTATTGTGGACGATGAACGTGGTGGGGAACTCGCAACCAACCATTTAATTGAGGCGGGCCATCGTAAGATTGCGATGGTTTTGCCCGAACGTCCGTCGCAAAATGTACGCTTGCGCTTAGCCGGCTACCGGAGTGCATTAGTGCGGCACGGTTTGGCATTTGATGAGGCACTGGTATTCTCAACTGAGCTTTCCAAAGCCGGTGGTCAGCATGTCGCCAAGCAGGTGTTCGACTCTGGGGCCACAGCTGTTTTTAGCGCGAATGATGAATTGGCACTCGGCGTCATGCGAGGAGCGCAGATGCTTGGTAAAAAGGTTCCAGACGATCTGTCTGTTGTCGGTTATGATGACATAGACCTCGACGAGTACATGGTTCCACGGTTAACGACTGTGCATCAGCCTGTGTACGACATGGGGACATGGGCCAGTCAAATGATTATGAAGCGGCTACGAGACCCAGCGCATGCGCCGCTGTTCAAGGTTGTCGATGTTGCGTTAGTGAAACGAGATTCAGTGAGCAATGTTAAGTAACGGGCACGAGGATTAACGCAAATTAGATTTGATTTTTTGTACTAAAAACACCACTTTCGGGAAAAATCCTGAGTGGTGTTTTCTATACTTGAAGTAAGTTTGAGGTGAGGTGTTCATGCTAGTTTGTAGTGGTGTACCGAAAGATCATTAGACAAATTTTAACTGAACGTGCTTGCCAACACTGCTGGCAATTTGTTGCAAAGTTTCTAAGCGAGGGTTCATGTTACCGTTTTCTATCCGGACAATGGTGGACTTAGCACGACCAGACTTCTGAGCTAATTCAGCCTGAGTATAACCGAGTTCGTGGCGCAGATTATAAAGTGCAACCGCAGCGTCATCTGCCGCTAAACCGCGTTCAAAATCTTTTTTAAATTTGGGATCCTTCAGTTCAGTTTTCAAATAATCATTAAAACTTATTTTCTTCGCCATTTTTTCTCCTTTTCAAGTACGCGTCACGGATATTTTTAGCACGATTCAATTCTCTGATAGGAGTTTTATTGGATTTTTTCGTGAATCCATGAGTGATGAAGTAGTTGTTGTGATCAACGTGAAAGTAAATAGCACGTTGAATATTAGAAAAATATTGGGATCTAATTTCGTACAAATTTGAGTCTAACTTTTTAACCCACTTTTGCCGAATTGCAACTGGTAGTCCATATTTTTGAATAGATGCCATTCTGTACGACAGCTTAACCCGATCATCGTATGAGAGCTTTTTTAAAAAATCTGAAAAGTATGAACTAAAGATAAAATTCAATTCTTTATCCATGAGTAAAGTAGCATTAACGCTACTTTTTTTCAACTCCTTTGCCTTATATTTAGCAGTTGATCTCGCCAATTTTGAGGCGACGACTTTCAACTGTTTAAACATACGCAAACGAGTCATAAATACTCGCGGATTTACCCGTATTTTTAATGTGAATGTCAATGCGGCGAGTTACGAAATCGACGCTAGACAAACCATGACTTTGAGAAAATGATTATTCTGTCGCGCTGTTCTTCAGAAAACTGGTAATGACCGGGTCGGTTGCTGACTGTTTGGCCACCTGCGCGATGACACTCAAAGTGAGTTCATCGTCAGGCAGTTTGAGTGCAGTTACACCGGGTGTCAGTTTGTCGGGTTCAACCGTTGAGTTAGGGACGATGGCAGCGCCCATGCCCTTGGCCGCAAGCCGTTCCGCCGTGATCAAATTGGCCGTCACAAATGTCCGCCACGGGTGAATGTTGTGGGCGGCTAAATAACCGGTCACCAGTCGTTGAAAGCCGGAATCACCACGTTCCATGATCAGTTCTTGGCGCGCAAAATTAAATAAGATGGCGTCTGTTTGACCACTTTGGTCCAAATGATCGGTATCGTGTAGGTTTGGCAGCGCATCCTTGGTCATAATTAGGGTGCAACCTTCTGAATACACGGGGATGTGGACGATGTCTGGTTGCGGCGTCGGGGCGACACCAAAGTAAATGTCTAACTGGTTGCTGGTCAACGCTTGTTCTCCTTGCGCAGGGGCCAGTTCATGAAGTGCCAACGTAATTTCAGGATGATGGCGATGAAAGGCCGGTAATAAATTTGGCATCAAAACGGATCCAAGCGACTGGGTCACGCCCAAACGCAGGGTCGTTGGCGTAGGCGCATCAAAGCGCTGCAGGTTACTAACGACACGGTCAACTTGATTGAGCAGGACACTCATCTGGTTAAGATAATAATTGCCGGCAGCCGTTAATACGAGCGGATGGGAACTTCGGTCGACTAACTGCACGCCTAAATTGTTTTCGAAGCGTTTAAGTTGCTTGCTGACGTTTGGTTGCGTGAGATAAAGGGCGGCCGCGGTGTCGGAAATACTGCCAGTTATCTGGAGTGAACTGAGAATTTTTAACAGTTGTTGGTTCTGATTTAGTTTTGACATTAAGGGACCTCCAAACAATATGCCAGTTTAGGCATATCATCTCACTTAAAAAGATATTTCACAATTGCATCGAAACCAGCGACAATGGTGGTGAGAGAAATTGGGATTACGAATGCCTTCTTGGAATCATTGCTCATTATCAAACAAAGTAATTAAAACGGAGGTTATGTTATGACAGAAACAAAGTGGGCGCGCACGTATGATGTTATTGTAATTGGCTTTGGGGCAGCTGGGGCGACAGCCAGTCGGTTTGCCGCAGACAAGGGCGCTAAAGTCCTGCTACTGGATGCTGCACCTGAAGGCCATGAAGGTGGCAATACACGTTACGCTGGGCAAGTTGTCTTGACTGGGCACGATCGCGCTAAGACAAAAGCTTACTTCAAGGCCTTATTCAATAATATTCAAATTGAAGATGACATGCTGGATACGTACGTGGATGGAATCAATCAGATCCCGGAGTACATGCATGATTACCTCGACGTTGACGAACCATCTAGTTATAACAAAACGCACCGTGATCCAGGTTGGCAGGACTTTGCTCATGGGCTGTCGCCTGAATACCCAGAGTTTAACGGATCTGACGCCATCGATTTAACGACGGTGCATGACGGTTTCTTTGACGCTACTTTATGGAAGAATTTGCGTAAACATGTCACAGACCGGAGTGATAAGATCGATGTTTGGCTGGAAAGCCCGGCACTTCACTTGATTCAGGACCCGGAGACAAAAACGATTACCGGGGTGACGGTCAAACGTAATGGGCAGGATGTTAACATTGCTGCTCGTAACGGGGTCGTTATGACAATGGGCGGATTTGAAAATAATAATGCCGATATTCAAAACTTTATTGGTGTGCCTAAGCTGAAGGTGATCGGAACCCTGTATAACAAAGGCGACGGCATTCGGATGGCTCAGGCGGTCGGCGCCAGCTTCTGGCACATGCACAGTTATGAAGGTTACGGGTTCGACACTGGTTTTACGTTTGAAAATCCGGCTGAAGAACGGGGTAAGTTCATTCTTGGCGCTTGGCCTGAAATGTCACACGGCAGTATTTTTATTGCCGCCGATGACGGTAGCCGTTACGTCCGTGAAGATGAAGACGGGCGGCATGGTCACGCGTACGAACACGGTCAGTGGCATAATCCCACTGTCTACGCACATCCACACTTGATTTTTGATCAGGCACAATATGATGTCATCAAGAACCAGGGTCAACTGCCATATACGGACTTCTTTAAGCTGGTTGTAAAAGGGAACACGTTGGCGGAATTGGCTGACAAGATCCAGGCAGATCCGACCGTGCTAACGCAAACTGTGGCAACCTTTAATCGTTCTGCGAAGGCTGGCCGTGATGATCAACTCGGCCGTCACGGCGATACGATGCGTGCTTTGGACGATGGGCCATATTACGCCGTAGAGTTAGCCACTGCCATGCTTAATACTCAGGGTGGTGCCAAACGTAATGCTCGAGCTGAGGTGTTAAATGCTGACGGTCAACCCATTCCACACTTGTATTCGGCAGGTGAATTTGGTGGCATTAATGCCAACCAGTACAATGGTGGTGGGAACCTGGCTGAATGCTTGATTTTCGGAAAAATTGCCGGTGAAAATGCGGCAAGCCGCAAGCAGTCTGTTGCGGGTGTAACGGATTCCAATGCTTCAACCGAAACGGATGCTGACACGTCTGCATCGATTCATGAGGACGAAGCCGATGATCTTGGCGGTAACGATTTGGCAGATGATGCAAAGAACTTCACGGTTGGTGATGATCAATACTTAGGCAGTGCCAACAACGGTATTGGTGGCAAAATTGTGGTTCGGGTAACCTACACTGACCAACGAATTAAGAATATTGAAGTCCTTCAGGAAAGCGAAAGTGAAGATGTAGGCCGCAAAGCCGTAGAAGAGCTGCCACGCGAAATGGTGGCCCAAAATTCCGCTGATGTTGATGCAGTTTCCGGTGCATCGTCATCCAGCCGTGCCATTAAGACGGCGGTTAAGGATGCGCTAAGCAAGGCCAAGTAGGCAAGACTAAAGTATCAGTAATTTTCAGTAAGTAGTTCAAAATAGACACGGCACAGGCTAGATTTGACCTGTACCGTGCCTATTTTTGCGCCGAAGCTTAATTTTTGCCTGGATAAATCGCAGGTTCACTCAGAAATAATTTCCTGCAATATTTGCTGTAAAGCAGCATAACTGAAACTTGATATGATTTCGCCCGTAAATTCCACGTGCCGTTTTTTTACCGAAAAGGTGTGTAGTTGTAGCGGGTTAATAAAACCATTAATACCGACAGTAGTTTGAATGGGGATGAAGAAGTCTCTAAGACGGTTGTTTACAGCATGCGTGATTGGTACAACCACAGTCAATCCGGTGAGCTGTGTGTAGCCCTTTGCGCCATTTTGTCATGCGGAATAAAGAAAAAATAAAATAAGCCCTTGTAAGCCTTTACAAAACATGATATTATTTTCACATTGATTTTTTAATAAAACGTTTTACTAACGACACGGCGGACTGATTAGATCCGCCTAATCTTATTATTGTAAAACGTTTTACTAAGCACCTTACACATCTTTTGAAAGGAGCAACATCATGAAAAAAACAACTGTTATTAACTCAGATTTATCCCGTGTCATTGCTAATATGGGGCACATGGACTGGTTATCGATTGGGGATGCCGGCATGCCTGTTCCGGCTGGTACTGAAAAAATCGATCTAGCTGTGACCAAGCAATTACCAAGTTTTATCGACGTTTTGAAAAACGTCTTGGCCGAGTTGGAAGTCCAACACATTTATTTAGCTGAGGAGATCAAAACCGTTAACCCTGAACAATTGACGGCGATCAAAAATTTGCTGCCGGACACACCGATTACGTTTGTTCCACACAGCGAATTAAAGAAAGACCTGAGCAAGACACATGCCTTTGTGCGGACAGGCGAAATGACCGCGTACTCAAACATTATTTTGGAAAGTGGCGTTACGTTTTAATTCGTGACCACATAAGCTTAGAGGGAGCATAGAGATGGAAGAGACAAAGATAAAAGACAATTCTGTTAAACAATTATCTGACGGGTACTTATCCCGCACACCAATTTTCACATTCTTGTTGATATCGATGATTTTCCCGTTGTGGGGCGCAGCAGCGAGTTTGAATGATATCTTGATTACACAGTTTAAAACGGTCTTTCAGTTAAACGATTTGGCCACTGCCTTTGTTCAAAGTGCGTTTTATGGTGGTTATTTCTTGATTGCGATTCCGGCATCATTGGTCATTAAAAAGAGTTCATACAAATTTGCAATTATGATTGGGTTATTCGCCTACATCGTGGGTTGTGGGATGTTTTTCCCAGCTTCACGGATGGCCACATACAGCATGTTTCTGGTCGCTATTTTTGCCATTGCGATTGGTTTAAGCTTTTTGGAAACGGCTTGTGACACTTATTCATCCATGCTGGGACCGAAAAAGTCCGCTAACGCACGGTTGAACTTCTCACAGACACTGGTTCCACTTGGTGACATGCTGGGGATCGTCTTAGGTAAATATCTGATTTTTGGTCACGGTGGCAACTTGTCTGACAAGATGGCGCACATGGCACCGGCCGCACGCCAAGCTTACGGCGAAAAAATGCTACAACTGACTTTACAACCATATAAATATATCTTGGGCGTCTTGCTGATTATTTTTGTCATCATTGCCTTCACAAAAATGCCAACTGCCAAAGCAGCGGCCGCGAATACTGAAGTGACCTCTGATGCCGATAGCAAAGCGGAAAAAGTGACACTTGGCGAAACGTTGAAGTATCTTTCACATAACAAACGTTACCAACGTGGGGTTATGGCACAGTTCTTTTACGTTGGGATGCAAACGACGGTCTGGTCATTTACCATTCGTTTGGCACTGAATTTAAATCATTCAATCAGTGATTCTGCCGCTTCGACGTTCATGATTTTCAGTTACGCAATGTGGTTCTTTGGAAAAGTGGTTGCCAACTGGTTGATGAACCGGTTCTCAATTACCCGTGTATTAACGATTTATTCATTCTTGGGGACGCTCTCATTGTTAGCCACATTCTTAATTCCAAACATGACGGCCGTTTATACAGCCATTCTGGCTAGTTTCTTCTTCGGTCCAGAGTGGCCAACGATTTACGCGCATACCTTGGACACGGTCACTGAAAAGAAATACACGGAAACTTCTGGTGCAATTCTTGTCATGGCAATCATTGGTGGGGCGGTTATGCCACTACTTCAAGGTGCGGTTTCAGATTTAACGACCATGCAATTTTCATTTATCGTACCGTTGATCTGCTTTATCATCGTGACGACGTACTTTTTCTTTGAACACCGTTACGAAATGGCACATCCAGAAACGGTTGCTGAACACTAAAAGCACGCGAAAGACTACTATTGTGTCACTGTTTTATGGTAAATTATTCATAGAACATGTGCGTGATTAATTATTGAAATTAAAGGGGACAATTATGGCGAATAAAGTCGTTGTATTAGGAAGTCTAAACATGGATTCCATTTTGCGGATTCCACGGTTGCCACTTGGCGGCGAAACAATGGAAATGAATGATAAGAGTTCAGCACCTGGCGGAAAAGGGGCCAACCAAGCTGTTGCTGCTGCCCGTGCCGGTGCACAAACGTCATTTATCGGTAAAGTCGGCGCTGACGATGCTGCTGAAGTCTTACGGGATGCGTTAAAGTCCGATGACATCAGCGTTGAACACGTGACGACAGATGACAAACGTGGTTCAGGTCAAGCCTTCATCTTGTTGCAAGAAAGCGGGCAAAACTCGATTCTTGTGTATGCCGGTTCCAACCAATCTTTAAGCAAGGCCGATGTGGATGCAGCCAAGGATGTCATTAAAGACGCTGATTTCTTAATTTCCCAATTTGAAACACCAATTGAGACAACGACTTATGCGTTTGAATATGCCCAATCTGTTGGCGTAACCACCATCTTGAACCCAGCTCCGGCAATCCCAACGATTCCCGCTGACCTGTTGAAGGTAACTGATTTGATTGCACCAAACGAAACGGAATCAGCAACCATTACTGGTATCGAGGTGACTGATGCAGCATCAATGTTGTTGAATGCTGCCAAGTTTGCCCAGATGGGTTGTAAAGAGCTGATCATCACAGTTGGTGCACGTGGTGCGTTTTACGCTAACCAAAATGGCAGTGGTTTCGTCGATGCCTTCAAGGTTAAGGCTGTGGACACCACGGCTGCTGGGGACACGTTCCTTGGTGCCTTAAGCTCACAGTTGAAGCCAGACTTCAGTAACATGAAGGAAGCCATTACGTTTGCCAACCACGCCTCATCCATTACAGTACAACGTTTGGGAGCCCAACCTTCAATTCCAACTTTGGATGAGATCAAGGCAGAATATAAATAATAATGGTGGATCGTAGCGATTGAGCGAAGAACCATCTCGAAACGGATTTATGAGTGTTGACTCGTAGGTTCGTTTTTTTGTGCGGTTAGAAATAAAAACGGACTGTTTTGCGGATGTAAAAAATTGGAGTAAAAACCTTTATTCTGGAAGTCGTAATCAGCGTATAACCAAGTGCTTTCCGAGTTGATTTGTATCTGGTCATCTGGTCAAGCGGCTTTTATAAGAGACTGGTACATGCATTCGAATAATATTTTTGCATAAAAGCGTGGAAAGAAAATTTATTATGAGAATGCAAGTTAAAGCTGAAAAACGACGATCTTCTAAAGGCATAAGCGCAGTAAGGAATTTCCTATTCTAATTTAATTGCGTTACTAACTAAAGAATCGCTCACGCAGTAGATAATGAGGAAGGTGCGCCGTCTATTCAACAGCTGATTGATGTTGGTCATCATAGCATGGTGCGTAAGAGGCATTAGCTAATTTATTATTCACAGTAGTTTTGTGGATAATGTTTTTTTAATTAGTGGCGTTGATTTGAAGACCATTTTCGTATGTTAAAAATGAGCCAAAAGGAAAAAGTCGAATCAATCTAGGAAAGATATTCTAATAGAGAATAAATGGTATAATAACGTATGAAAGAATATGGTCCTATTCATGATGTTCTTCTGCTTAAGAATCTGAGTACTAAAGGATTTACATCCGGTTTTGACTGGCAATTTGAACTGCGCGAAAGACAAGTGATAGGTTTAAAAAACGACGGACAGTTAGCCGGTTTGATATCATTTGAGCATTCAGAAGATTATACACATGTTGGTTTAATCGAAGTGGCGAAATCGTTTAGGTTAAAAGGATGTGGTGCAATTTTACTGTCACTTGTTATGCGTGAAGCGATTAGGAGACCCCACGATGGTGGATATGTTAATTTAAGAACTAAAACTAATGGTGTACAGCTATTTTATCTTCACATGGGTGCAATGTGGATTGCACAAACAATGATTTTTACTCCTGATGTTAGTCAAAAAAATGTAGATAAGTATCTAGCGAAAGGATGGAACTTATGATGAATGTTGAAGCGGCGAAAGAAAAAATCATTCAGTTGCACCAACGATTTGAGCAGTCATTTCCGAGCTCACCTGAATATAATCAAACTTCCAAAGAGCTAGATGCTCTTTACTATGAGAATCTGAATATCAGAGAAGTTGTTCTTATCACCAAAAATCTAGGACATAAAGATACAATTGACGATGACGCAAAAATGATTGTTGCCGCCGCCAATGGCGAAAATGTTGCTCAAGTCATGGGGCTGTCAGTTGAAGCACAGGCGGCCTACAAAATTTTGCACGCCCGTCTCAAAAAAGGGTGGACACAAACTGAACTTGGCGAAAAAGTAGGGCTTAGCCAAAGCCAAGTGGCCAAAATTGAAACACTTCAGCAGATACCGGACGTGGGGATCTTCTCTAAATTGCTGACTGCGTTAAATACCAACATGAGCTTTGGCGTCCGTAGAACTGAATAAAAACGCTCGTTTGTCAAGTGACAAATATCCACCTTTTTTCTGGACGAGAGAAATGTATTCTCATAAAAGAGTGTTTACAATTTAATTGTTATTGACCCACTGTTATTCTGCGTATAAACTAATTCTTAACTTAACAGAATTAGGGCGAAAAAATATGCAGAAAGATGTTTCTGAAAAAACACGAAAAGTACTTGAAGTTCTAACCCAGGAACAAAAGAAATTGACAATTACCAATTTATCTTTGCTGGCAACGGCAAAATGTGACTTGACTGAGCTTTATATCTTAATGACAGCTGGAGCAACGGAAGACGGAATGAATGTGAAAGATTTGTCAGTGGGACTTGGTATCAGTACATCAGCGGTTTCGGTTCGTCTAAGCAAGTACATGAAGGTCGGATTAATTACCATCACGCAGTCACGAGATGATCGGCGCGTGAACTTGGTTCAAACGACGGCAGCTGGTGATGAAAAAGCTGCCGAGGGCATGCGTGCATTGGCCTATTATGAAAAACTGTAGGACGTAACTTAATGCTTATTAAATCGAAAAAATCGATTCCTGTTACATATGCAGGAATCGCTTTTTGTTTGGAGTAATAGTTCGGTATCGCTGATAACTTATGAATAATATTCGCATTTAATAGTATAAGAATTTAATTAATTCAATCCAAAGAAAATGCTTAATGTTTATTGAAAGCACGATTCCCGTGCCCTATAATTAATGCAGTTAATCGGTGTACCCAATTAACCATTAGGTTGTCAAACCAATATCATGGAGAGGAATGTTGACGATGTTTGTACAAACAGAATTGTTATGTGTGACGCCTAGGTTGGTCGTCCTGAAGGAAAGCATTGTGGCATAAGGGTGATGAAAATGAAGTTTTTGAAAACAAGTTGGCAACTACTGGCATTGGCAGGCGCGGTCACTTTTGCCTTGTCTGGAACTGGCATTGTTCACGCAGATAATGCTTCCGGTCCTAACGTTGGTTCCAGTAGTCAGTTAACCGGCGTTTTAAGTAGTAGTGCGTCAAGTACTAATGGATCAAGTTCATTGAATTCGATGACTGGCGGTGCAAGCGAATCCGGCGGTAGCTCAGTTAATGCAAATGACAGTTCAACTAATAACCAACAACATAGCCAGGTTATTACGGGGAGAAGTGTGGGCAGTTATAATGTTGAATATGATTTTGTAGACGAAACCGGTAAACAGTTGATAGGGCCAACTTCTAACTCTATTGGTCTTGGAACAGTAGCAATTCCTGTTGTGGCAAGACCATCTCTACCAGTGGGATATTTTTTGAATATCAGTAAATCTTACTATCTGGACGGTGCAAACAACAAGCATCCTTTATCAAGATGGCTTCCACTTAATCAGCTATCTAGTACTGCATTGCAGTACCTTACAGGTCAATATATTGCAATGGGTCTGAACACCCCTGGTGATGCTGGTAAGGACCCAACAATAAATTACGGGTCAACGGTGAAATGGGTATTTGTTTACGTTCGTGATGCGACTCAGTTCACTTCGAAAGATGTCACAATCAAAATGGGCGATTCATTGCCTGACAAAATGGCATTAGTGGATAAATTCACGAATGCAAATGGTCAGACTGGGACAGCTGACCAAATTACTGCGGATTTTTCAAACGTTAATGTTAACAAGCCAGGTACCTATAGTGTTCCAATGACAGATAAAGATCCGTCATCAAACATGTCACACACGCAAACGTCCCATATCACTGTCGCTGGTGGTGGCACTTTATCATTAGTGAGTGTTCCTGATTTGGTATTTGCTGACGCTACATTGGCACCGAATCAAGTTCATACACCGTTGATCAGCGCTAGTAGTCCCATAGTTGTGGATGACGAACGCGGCACCGGCGCAGGATGGACACTAAACGTCAACGGGACTAATTTTGTTAATACTAGTGATTCATCTAAAACATTTGCCTCACATTTAGTAATACCTGTTTCGACGGCAACTTTAACAGGGACAGGTGCGGCACCCACGGCGGGGTATGTGAACATTATTTCGAGTGGAAGTTCTGCTTACTTAACAAAGATTATGAGTGCAGCCAAGGGAACAGGGGAAGGCGTTTGGAAAATGGATCTGAGCAGTTTGCTGAATAATCCTGTGGGGTCTCATCTAGCAATTTTAGGTAGCGAATATATTGGTCAGTACAAATCAACGCTGACTTGGACGCTTTCGGACGCGCCAGCTTAACAAAATTGAATTTGAAAAAAGAAACTTTCTAACTGTTTCCTGATGTAAAAACTACCAAAATATTCGATTAATTTATGCAGGTGCATAAGTTAATCGTTTTTTCGTTAGCAGCTGGGAACCGCGTCAATATAGGCACAGTGACTAATTAATTAAATTAATAAACTGAACTAAAATAGTTAAACAATTAATCGAAATAATAAGCAATAAATGATTGAAAATAAGTAAATCAAGGAATTATAATAAATACGGTTAATCGGCATGCAGGTTAACTATTTTATAGTAAAATATTTGAACAAGGGAGATATGCATAATGATCATGTACACAAAGTTATTCAGTACTGTGTTAACTGCAGCCGTTTTGACTGTTGTTCCAGCAACTCCACTCATTGCTAATGCAGCACAGACGCCTAACACGACCTCGACAACTGCAACGGTTGGTTTAAAAGCAGGAACTAACGGGAGTGAGGGTCCTCTAAGCTTTAAGTCAGCACCAAACATTGCCTTTGCCAGCGACATTACTTTGAACGGCGCTTCTCAAACAGTTTCTGCACAAACGGTGGACGCACCTGTTTCAGTTTCTGATTTGCGAGGGACCGGTGCTGGCTGGGATGTTTCTGTTACACGCACTGCCTTCCAGACTGCTGATGGGAGTCACACTTTGAATGGTGTGTTAACTCTGCCAGCCGGAACTGCCTCTGCTACTGCCAATGATAGTAAAGCACCAACTACAAATCAGGTTGTTGTTAATGACCAAGCGGCCTCTGTAGAAAGTGCCGCAACTGGTTCAGGCCTTGGCTCTTGGGATGACACCTTGGATGCAAAAGGTGTGACGTTGCAAATTCCTAACGGTGCCTATGCAGGTGCCTACACCTCAACATTGACGTGGACTTTGGCAGACGCCCCTAAATAATGTTTGTTAAATAGCCATAGTGAATTGGGATTGCTGCAATGGCAGTCCCAATTTCTGTATCAGAACCAAATTTCAATTGGGGGATACGCACGCGCAATGCAAATGAAAAAAATAAAATGGTTGCTCACTTTGTTGGCTGGTGCCTCTATGCTTGCCTTTGTGCAGATTGTTCACGCTGAAAACGTGGATTTCTCAGTGGCTGCCAATTTACCGGCCAATCAGGTCGATACTCAGAATAGTTATTTTGATTTATGGATGAAACCTAAGCAGGTTCAAAAACTCACGTTGACAGTAAGCAATCAGTCGACTGAGACCAAAACCGTGACGGTTTCACCAAATACAGCCACAACAAATCAGAATGGCGTGATTGATTATAGTCATCATGATGTTAAACCTGACCAAAGTCAGAAAATTTCTGTTCAAAAATTGATTAGCGGGCCTAAAAAAATCGATATTCCGGCAAAGTCTCAACAGCAGATTTCGTATCAGTTGAAGATGCCGGCAAAAAGTTTTGATGGTGTGTTACTTGGCGGGTTTTACGTAACAGCTCAGCCAAACAAGGTCACATCGACCCATCAAAAAGCTGGCGTTTCCCTAAACAATCAGTTCGCTTATGTAATTGGGCTGCAACTGCGGGAGAATCGCAAAACGATTAAACCGGTTGTTAAACTCGGAAAGATCACGCCTAAAACGATCAACTTATATCCAGCGGTAGAAGCTGACATTCACAACCCAACTGGTACTATCTTACACAACCTGACTGTTCAAACGAAAATTTCGCAGAATGGAAAAATACTTCATGAGGCCGTGAAAAAGGGTGTCAGCATGGCACCCAATTCGAGCTTCCAGTACCCAATCAGTTGGGATCGTCAGGCGCTGACACCGGGTCACTATCAGCTTGATACGACCGTTAAAGATGAGATTGGTCATCAATGGCACTTTAAGCGTGCTTTCGCTGTCACCAGTCACCAAGCCAGAAGCGTGATGTCTCGCGTTCAAGCACCTGTTTCGGCCGTCAAGTCAACACCTAACTATTGGTGGCTAGCAACGATTCCTGTTGCACTTATTGCTGCGGGCATCGCTTATATGATTGGACGTAAGAGTACCAAGAAGTGACATCAGCGAAGTTTTTAACAATTATCAAGAATCTCGTTAAGAACCAACTTTGGTGAAATAACGACGCTAAACACCATAACAAGTGGAAAAACAGAAGGATAAATCAATGAGCGTAGATACTCAGGAAATTCTAGCAAATGTCATGCAATATCGAGAACTCGTTATTCAGTTAAAATCGTTAGACCCGTTTGAAACAGTGTTTGACTTAGGTAGTGAATATGAGATGCAAACGATCCTTATCTTAGGTGGACAACCGTCATTGAGACAGGGAGATCTAAGGCAAGCGCTGGGCATTGGTGCGGCGCGAATGTCACAACTTATTAACCAACTTTTACATGAACACTTGGTAACGGTTTCCGAAGTTGATGAGGATCGTCGAAAATCGATGTTACAGTTGACGTCAACAGGTCACATGGCCGTTGAACAAATCTGCAATCACATTGCTGCTGATCAGAATTTTCACGCAAAGCAAAAAAGGATTGCTCATCTAAGTCATGCTTTATAAGGTGATGTCTTAACTGAATTGCGGCAACATGTTAGTCTCGGGAAAATAAACTATGAGGGTCTGTTATTGACAGAATTGTGTTAATTAGTCGATGGCAGGCTTTTTTGTTTTTGACAAGTATTAAACTTTAATGAAAACGGTTTCTTACAGTCGCTTTCGTTGTACAATCCAATTATTAAACTGTGAAATGTGGGGAAAAAACATGTCAGGCTTTCTGGGCGAATTAGTGGGCACATTTATTTTGATTGTCCTAGGTGTTGGGGTAAATTGTGGGGTTAATTTGAATAAAACATATGGCAAGCAAAACGGTTCGTGGTTACTAATTGCCTTTGGTTGGGCAATGGGCGTTACGATGGGCGTCTATGTAGCGGGATCAATCGGCTCGCAGGGGCATTTAAACCCAGCAGTGACCATTCCAGAAGCAATCGGTGGACTGTTCCCGTGGTCACACGTGTTACCATACTTGGCTGGTCAGTTTATTGGCGCCTTTTTAGGCGCTGCCTTGATTGTGATTCACTATTACCCACATTTTCAGGTAACCAAACCGAATGAAGGGAATACAGTTGGCAATTTTGCGACGGTACCAGCGATTGCTAATCCCATTTTTAACTTCATCAGTGAAGTCGTTGCAACCTTTGTCTTCATTTACGTACTATTGAATCTTGGCAACTTTACAGCTGGCCTCAAACCTTTTATCGTTGGCTTTTTGATTCTTGCTATTGGGATGAGCCTTGGCACGACGACCGGGTACGCGATTAACCCAGCGCGAGACTGGGGTCCTCGTTTAGCGTACACGATTCTGCCAGTGCCCAATAAGGACGTTGCACACTGGGAATACGCTTGGATACCAATGGTTGGACCTTTGGTTGGCGGTGGCCTTGGCGTGTTATTATTTTTGGTTATTTAGTAGATTTTGTATCAGTTGACATAGCTGATAGACAGATCAAAAGGTGAGGAACTATCGTAGGGACGTGCACATGTGTTGGCAAATGTGCATGTCTTTTTTTAGCTTTTAGAGTTAAATGTGAAATGCTTTGCATTGCGAAAATCGTTTAGACGACAAACAAAACGCGATCAATACATAATGTGTTTCGATATATTTCTATCAGTTGTTTCTAATGTGTTGAATTCAGAAATCCCTTTGGCATACTAAATGCAGATAGAGAATTCAGTAGGCTTATTATGTCGGTTAGTTAACGTTTAATTTGCGAAAGATCAGAACGAACTGATTTGATCTAACTGATCTAACTGAT
>DMZB01000265.1 GCA_003482405.1 Lactobacillus sp.
ATGCAGCCATTGTGACCAACCCCCCCGTTCGTGCTGGCAAGGCGGCCGTTGACGGCATGATTGCCGGTGCCTTTGATCATTTAATCGCTGGTGGCCGCCTAACCGTTGTGCTTCAAAAAAAGCAGGGTGCACCCTCAGCTAAGAAGCTCATGGCCGCGACGTTTGGCAACTGTGACGTGATCAAAAAGGATAAAGGCTACTATATATTGGAATCAATTATGGGCGATGTCGCCAATGACTAGTGTGAATGCTGAATTGTCAGACGAACTAATTGAAGTTGGCATGAATGCTGCACTAAAAGAAGCGCGCATTGCTGGCAGCGTTGGTGAGGTGCCAATCGGGGCCGTGGTGATGCACGATGGAAAAATCGTGGGACGTGGTTACAATTTGCGTGAACATGCCCAGGACGCGACACTACATGCGGAAATCATGGCAATCAGTGAGGCTAACCATACGTTAGATACTTGGCGATTAGAAAATTGCCAACTGTTCGTGACCATCGAGCCGTGTCCAATGTGTAGTGGTGCCATTATCAACGCACGCATCCCAGAAGTCTATTTTGGTGCCCGTGATCCGAAAGCAGGAACGGTCCGTTCATTGTATCAACTGCTGGAAGATCCGCGCTTCAATCACCGTGTGACCGTGCACGAAGGCATCATGGCTGATCAGGCCAGTGCATTAATGCGCGATTTCTTCCGTGCGATTCGGCAGGGCCGCGGCGCTAAAAAGCCGCGCGCATAGAGCGTGTCTGACTGATGTTGTTGGTCGCGATTTAGGTTTGCAATCGCAAACAAAGGACTAGCTTTTAAACGGTAAATGGCGTAGTATTATTAATTGCCGAAAGGCCATGAGGCAAGGTCGTCCTCACGAATTGTGTCAGGACCGGAAGGTAGCAGCACTAAGTCCGCGACGGTTTGTGCTTCATGTTTTATTGAAATTAATGGCGTTTGACCACTTGGTTGAACGCTTTTTATGTACTCAAACACCGACTTGGGTTTGCTAATTGCTGGAAATCACCGTTGCGCCAGACAGGGACGCCGTTTCCGTGGGACCGATTTCAGCCAGACAACCACTGTCTTCAATCTTGATTCTGAGCCAGAAAGAACCTGTCTCAGAAGTCATCCATCAGTTCTAAGTGGCCTAAACCGCCACTAAGAACTGTTTCCACGGAACTCTGTCCCTGTCTGGCTTCACTATGATTAGCCACCTAAGTTGGCTGCTTCGCAAATTCAAGCTCAAATCTGAGTGGTAGAGGGGCATTTTAGTCCGATATTAAGGATGCTGCTTAGTGGGGTAATGTGAGCTGGAGACGGTCAGCACTGAAATTAACTGTGATGGTGCTGTTAATTCGGTGGTTTGGCCGAATTTAAAGCACGGACGCGCTTGAAGACACCGGTTTGGGGGCTTGAACCGGTCCCACAGTAAAATTTCAGTGCTGGTAGCCGTAAGCGGACAATATAGCGTGACGTCAACGAGCAAAATAATGTTTGATAATAATGAGCATGCAGCCGTCAGTTGCGTAAAGAATCAGTTATAATATTTAAAGTGATGCCGAAACTTGCATACGGTGAGTTTCAGTTTGGAAAACGCACAAAAGGAGCACAATATGAGCTATCAGGCCCTTTATCGGGTGTGGCGGCCGCAACGATTCGATGAGATCGTTGGTCAGACTGTCATTACGCAAACGTTAAAAAATGCGATTGTGACACAACAAACCAGCCACGCTTACCTCTTTTGTGGTCCGCGGGGAACCGGGAAAACGTCCGCCGCAAAAATTTTTGCGAAGGCAATCAATTGTCCGAACCAAAAAGATGGCGAACCATGTAATGAATGTGAAATTTGTAAGTCAATTACATCGGGACAATTGAATGATGTCATTGAAATCGATGCCGCATCAAACAACGGGGTCGAAGAAATTCGTGATATCCGTGACAAAGCTAAATATGCGCCAACGCAAGCGACCTACAAGATATATATCATTGATGAAGTGCATATGTTATCGACAGGTGCGTTTAACGCCTTGTTGAAAACGCTGGAAGAACCACCGGCTAACGTCATCTTTATCTTGGCGACCACGGAACCGCATAAAATTCCGGCAACCATCATTTCCCGGACACAGCGGTTTGATTTTAAACGCATCACCGCTCAGGAAAGTTTTGATCGTATGGTTTACATCCTCAAGCAGAAACAAGTTGATTTTGAGGAACCGGCTTTAAAAGTTATTGCCAATGCCGCTGAGGGTGGCATGCGTGATGCGCTGAGTATCCTCGACCAGACAATTTCGTTTGGCGACAATGAAGTGACTTTAGACAATGCACTACTGGTAACGGGAAGCGTGACAGAAAGCTTACTGGCCGATTATGTCAAGCAGGTCGTCGCCCATGAAACGACGGCTGGATTGGCCGCCTTGCAGAAAGTGCTCGATGATGGTAAAGACGCTGGGCGCTTTGTAGAAGACGTCATCAGTTATGTGCGGGACTTGTTGCTGTACAAAGAAGCACCGGATATGGTGACGGGCAGTGATACTACAGGGGATGTTTTTCAGCAACTGAGTAAGAATACTGCCCCGGACGTGTTTTACCAGATGATCAATGCGTTAAATGAAGTGGCAGCTCAGTTGCGGTTCACGACGCATCCGGATGTCTATCTGGAAGTCCTTACTGTAAAGTTGGCTCAAATTTATCCAACGCAGGGTAATATTGGTGCAGTAGGATCTTCGGCAACCGCTGTCAATAACGCGGAAGTCGAAGAACTACAAACACAAATTCAGCAGTTGAAGCAAACAGTCAGTCAGTTAAAGACAAGCGGCGTGCAGACATCGCCAATTGCCGGTGAACAGTCAGCGCGCCGCCAAGCGCCTACTATATCGACAAGTGAGCATAGCACAACGAACTCAGCATCAACGCAAACGACCAGTACAGTGGCCGCACCGACCAATCAGCCTGCATCGACGACGGGTACGCCAGCAGGA
>DMZB01000209.1 GCA_003482405.1 Lactobacillus sp.
TGCATTGAATCAAGCACTTGAGTAGCGGTAAAAACTGACGTACCTAAAGCACTAGTCTTACTGATCAATTCCGTTTGAACAAATGGCGCATTGAGGAATGGGATTTCAACACCCATGTCACCACGGGCAACCATCAAACCATCAGTAACTTGCAAGATTTCATCGACCTTGTCGATACCTTCTTGTGATTCGATCTTTGGGAAGATTTGAACGTGTTGCATGTTCTTTTCTTCAAGCAAAGCACGGATGTCCAAGACATCTTGTGCCTTACGTACGAATGAAGCAGCAATGAAGTTGATTTCGTGATCCAAACCGAAACGAATGTCAGAAGAATCCTTTTCAGTGATCCCAGGTAAGTTGATGGAAACACCAGGAGCGTTAACACCCTTACGAGAACCAAGCATCCCATTGTTTTGAACAGTGGTAACTAATTCCTTGTTTGCTTCGTCTTTTTCGTCGATCTTCATGTCAATCAAGCCATCGTCAAACAACACGTGACCACCAACGTGAACATCATCATATAAACCAGGGTAAGTAACGGCAATCTTGTCGTGGGTACCTTCAATGGAGTCATCCATTGAGATACGAACCTTGTCGCCGGTCTTGTATTCGATCTTGCCATCTTTTTGAACAGTTGTCCGGATTTCGGCACCCTTAGTATCAAGCATGATACCAACAGTCTTGCCAGTAATCTTTTCAGCTTCGTGGACGTTGTTTAAACGACCAAGATGTTCTTCATGATCTCCGTGAGAAAAGTTAAAACGGAAAACGTTGGCGCCTGCTTCAATTAGCTTAACGATCGTATCAACGTCTGAGCTGGCTGGTCCAAGCGTGCTAACGATTTTAGTTTTTTTCATAACAAAAATCTCTCCCTTTGAGTTTGTGCCACCATGTGGCTTTTTATTGGGTGGATGAGATCATCCCCCTAAATACGATATCAGTTTAACACTTTTAATTTGTGCTTGTCGCCCTTTTCATGAGTTTTCATAAATAATTGTGAAAACCCGCACTCTTTTTTCATTTTTGAAAGACAGTTTAAACTTTTATGTCTGATTTCGTCGAAATACAACGTTCCCGGCACCAAATATTTTAAGTAGCTGAGCTTGAACATCTGCGTTTGCACTTAAGAAATATGTCGATGCGAGTTGAACTGTCCGATTTGTCACCTGGTCATGTAGAATCACCGGATTGACACCGTGTAATCGAACCACCTGTGTACGAAAGGCGGCCTCAACACCGGCTTTTTTATTATCTGCAGTGACTTGCAAAAACCAGGTCCCAATTGGTTTTTCGGGAGCTTTTCCTGGTGCCTGTGAAGTGACCGGCTGTGATTGACCCGTTGTATTTTCCTGCACGGTTTTCGCCAATTGAAGTCGATCGGCCACAATCTCAAGTTGCCGACCAGTATCAATTTTGCCTGCCACAACGACAACTTGTTCTGGCGCCAACCAGTCACTGATCTGTTTGTACAAGCGTGGAAAAATGGTGATCGACAATTCTCCAGAAGGATCGTTGCCGCTCACAAAAGCCATTTTATCGCCCTTCTTCGTTCTAATCTCCCGAATGCGACTCGTATAAAGGAGCACCGTTACCGATTGACCGACTGCCACGTCAGCTACCGGCGTTGCATGTAACTGCTGACTGAGACCTGTATATTGTTCAACCGGATGACCTGAAATATAGGCGCCGAGAACTTCGGCCTCGTGAGCTAGTTTTTCTTTCAATGATAAATCACGACGATGCTCGACTTTTGGTTTCAAACCCATGTTGGACTCAAATAAGTCAATGCTGACCTGGGCCCCTGAAATCACGCGCGGCAACAAGTCCAACAATTCAGCACGGTTAAGTCCAAAACTGTCAAAACAGCCTGCGTAAATCATCGCTGTGAGAACATCTTCCTTACGAAATTGCGGTTCAATCTTGTTGACAAACGTCTCCAGGTCCTTAAATGCACCTTCCTGTTGACGTAATGCCAGAATATTGGCGACAAAATCCCGTCGGACACCTTTGATATCGCTCAAACCAAACACAATTTGCCCATTCACTAAAGAAAAATCAGCACGACTCACATTAATGTTTGGCGCCGCGACATTTACGCCATGCTGCTTTGCTTCTAGCAAATACAATTTTGTTTTGGTCGGATTGCCCAGAACAGAATTCAACAAGGCGGTGAAAAATGCACCGGATTGATGCACTTTTAAATAGGCCAGTTCAAAGGCCATTTTGCTATAAGCGACCGCATGAGACCGATTAAACCCATATGAAGCAAAGTTTTCAATGTAGTCATAAACCTGTACAGCAACCGCCTGTGTAAAGCCCTTTGAGATGGCGCCGTCAATGAATTCCGTCCGCAAGGCATCAATTTTATGATGATCTTTTTTACTCATCGCCCGTCGTAAAATATCGGCCTTACCAAGCGAGAACCCACCCATTACAGAAGCAACACGCATAACTTGTTCCTGATAGACAATGATGCCAAACGTCGGTCCAAGGATTGGTTCCAATGCTTGCGCTGGGTACGTAACTGGCTCCTGCCCCTTTTTGCGGGCGATAAAATGATCAATATTTTCCATTGGTCCGGGCCGATACAAAGCGTTCACTGCCACAACAAGCTCAAACGTTTCTGGATGTAACTGTCGTAACACGTTTTTGATACCACTTGATTCAAACTGAAAAACCCCGTTTGTATCGCCCTTTTGAAAGAGTTGCAACGTCTGGTCGTCATTCAGCGGAATATGATTAACTTCGAGTTTCTCGCCAGTTGCATGTTGCACCTCTGCCAGCGTGTTGGCCAGAATCGTTAAGTTACGAAGCCCCAAAAAGTCCATTTTTAATAGACCAAGTGCTTCCACTGTGTTCTTCGGGAACTGAGCCACTAACAGGCCCTCTGAGCCAGCCTGCACCGGAACAATATCGGTTAATGGTTGATCACTCAAAACCACTCCGGCGGCATGCGTTGACGTGTGACGCGGCAGTCCTTCTAATGCCGTAGCGGTTTCAAACAGCAATTGATTCATCTGACTGTCTGCAATTAAATTACGCAGGGGCTGTGAATCGCGTTGGGCACTTGTTAACGTCACACCGAGACCGCCTGGAATCGTGCGACTCCATTCAGCCATTTGAAATGATGACAGTCCAAATACGCGACCGACATCACGAATCACTTGCTTAGCACCCAGCGTTCCAAATGTGATGATCTGACCCACCTTGTCCGCGCCATAGTGGTCACGAACATACAAAAGCAACTGATCGCGTTTGTCATCCGGGATATCTAAATCAATATCCGGCATCTGTGCACGTTGATCATTCAAAAAACGTTCAAAGAGTAGATCATAAGTCAATGGATCAACTTCAGTTATGGCCAATGCATAAGCAACTAACGAACCGGCCGCTGAACCGCGGCCCGGACCAGTTGTTATCTGATGTTCATGCGCATAGTTCATGACATCCCATACGATCAGGAAATAATCATCAAAACCCAACTGATGAATCACACTCAGTTCGTGCGTCAACCGCTGCTGATACCGTTCAGCCAACGGATTGTTTTCCCCAAGTCGACGGGCCAACCCCGCTTCACACAACTTTTTTAAATAGTCGGCCGTCTCCTCATGTTGCGGCGTTTGAAAGTGTGGTAACTGTGGGGTTTTAAATTTAAAATCGACTGTTGCCTCGGTTGCCACTTTACTTGTGGCGGCCACTGCATCATCCAATCCCAGTTCGTGGTAGTGATTGGCCAACGGCGCAGCCTCGCGTAGATACCACGGTCCTGTCTGTTGGCTGACGGCACCCAAATTAGTGATTTGCTCGCCACTTCTGATTGCCATCATGACCGAAGTTTTAAAGCTGTCGTCAGGATTTAAGTAACGCACATCATTGATGGCAATCAACTGACTGCCCGTTGTGTTAGCAAACGCCTGCAACGTGTCAATGGTCGCCCGCGATTGCTGGTCACTCACGCCGATATAAATCATTTCTTGGGTTGTCTGTTGCAAAGCTTGAACAAGTGGACCTGCCAGTGCCTGCTGCCCCGTGCTTGCCAAACGTCCGATTTCACTTTGCGGGCCGTTAATAATCACCAAGTCAGTCAGCCACTGCGTAATCTCAGCCAATCGCAGTGGCTCATGCTCGTCACGCGTCATCTTGGCTGAAGAAATTTGAATCAAGTTCTGATAACCCTGTTCATTTTTGGCAATCAATGTCAGTGGGAAAGTCGGTGTCTCAGAATTCGATCGTACAGCCCCACGTGTCTCACTTTGGTCACTCGCCGGAGTTGTAGTCTCGCCAGTCAACTCAATCGTAAGTCCAATTAAAGGTTTAATCCCAGCCTGCTGCGCCGCATTGAAAAAATCAACAACGCCGTACAAAACATTGATGTCTGTCAACGCGATTGCTTGGTAGCCGCGCTGTTTGGCTGTCTGAACCAGTTCATTCACACGCGTTGGACTTTGCAGCAAACTAAAGCTGCTAATCACTGAAAGTGGAACAAGCCCATTAATACTTGGATTTGTTGCGGTTAATTCACTAGTTTGTGCCACGGTTGGCCTCCTTTCTTAGTGGATGTGTTTGTTGGTGCGTGTTTTAGGTGTCTCGCTGTAAATTTTCAGGTCTTGCTGTTGTATGGCTGTACGAGAAGCTAATTTTTGAAGCTGTTTTACTGCACTGCTCCTACATAGCCATAACGCGCTCACACCCGCTGAAACCTGTGCATAAGCTGTAAGTCGAGCCATTCGCAAGCCCGCCGAATGACTTGCCTTACTGCACTGCTCCTACACAGCCATAACGCGCTTGCACCCCCCAAGACCCTGTGCATAACCCAAAGATGAATTATTCGGAAAACCACCGAATTCTTCACCTTCACGTTATTGCTCGGGTCTTAAACCGGGGGTGCTCACGCTCACTTTTTTCAAACATCTGTTCGTCTTTTTTATTATACCAAAACGTTTGGCAATTATCCGCGTTCACGACTGAAAGTTTATTGAAATCAACGGTGATAGTGTTAAACTACTATTGAACTGAAAGGTGGTCACAATATGCGTTACTTAACGGTAATCTTTTGGGGCTTCATCTGGGGCGAAGTCATTGGTTATATCGGTGGGCAACTTGAATTATTGAACTACAACGCTTATGAAATTGGCATCGTCTCTGCCATTGTTTGCCTTGTCGTTTCAACCGCTACTCACTTGATGGCTGACAAGCCTGCTGTCTCTGATGAAGCAAGCAAATAACGGTCTGGACTATGCGTATTACGCTGGCTTGAACCAAATAAAGACGATCTTCATTGGATTTTCCATGAAGGTCGTCTTTTGCTGTCTAAAATTTTATTAGGCTAAGCGATTTAATTCATTAATTTTCAAAATGACGTCCACTGCACGAGCCATTGTTTGTAATGAAACGTATTCATAACGGCTGTGCATATTTTCCCCACCAGCAAACAAGTTCGGTGTCGGCACACCCATAAATGAAATTTTCGAGCCATCAGTCCCACCACGAACTGGGTAAATCACCGGTTCAATTTCCAAAGCCGTCATGGCCTTTTTAGCCAAGTCAACCGGCGTCATATCTTTTTCCAACACTTCACGCATATTGTAATACTGGTCTGTAAGATCCAGCTTTATCCGTGGTTCATCTAATGTTGCATTCAGTTTATCCGCAATGTCACGCATTTGTTGCTTACGTGCTTCAAACGTTTTACGATCATGATCGCGAATAATATAGGTTAGCTGGGCATGATCAACCGTCCCATCCATTTTGTACAAGTGGAAAAAGCCTTCACGGCCAGATGTTGATTCTGGGCGATCATGTTCTGGCAACTGATTTTGAAAATCAATGCCGACCTGTAACGCATTCACCATGACACCTTTGGCAGTTGCCGTATGCACATCCTTACCCTGGATGGTGACTACTGCCTGTGCCGCATTAAACGTTTCATACTCCAGCTCACCTAATGGACCACCATCGACCGTGTACGCATATTTAACGCCAAATCCCTTGGCATCAAAGTGATCTGCACCGGTGCCAATTTCTTCATCTGGACCAAAACCAACGTGGATTTCACCATGCTTAATCTCTGGATGATTTAACAGGTACTCCATGGCAGTCATGATTTCAGCCACACCGGCCTTGTCATCAGCGCCTAATAGTGTTGTTCCATCTGTGGTGATCAATGTGTCACCTGTATAGTTATGCAGCGCTGGAAATTCGCTTGACTTCAATACCCACTGACCATCTTCACTCAGTTTGATATCGGACTGACCGTCATAATTCTGAACAATTTTCGGTGCAATATTTTCAGCATTAAAATCAGCGGTATCAATGTGCGCTAAAAAACCGATTGGTTCAGTTTTGCCATCATCGTTTGCAGGCAGAACTGCTGTGACATACCCACTATTTGGATCGGTTTTAATATCAGACAGCCCAATTTCATTTAGCTCTTCAGCAATCGACTTTAAGAAGTCCGCCTCGCGGGGTGCGGAAGGAATCGTCGTTGAATCCGGATCTGATCTCGTATTAACCTTTACATAACCAATAAATCGTGAAAGCAAAGTTTCGTATTCTGCCACAATTGCCACGCTCCTAATTCATTATAAGTTACTACCAAAGCTAGTTTAACTGATTCGTGTCACTTACACAAAGGTAAAGGGGTCCGTATTCGGCTGTGATTCGAGCACTTCAAGATGCCACTGATACTGTGTCGACCACTGACGTAGCATCGCGGCGACTTTGGGAATACATACCGCTTCAATATGATGTCCAGGATCAACGACCGACAGGCCAGCTGCTAACATATCGTGCCCGGTGTGATAGTAAACATCCCCGGTGACGTAAACGTCCGCCCCTGTTGCCTGCGCATCGCGAAAGAACTTGCCGCCATCGCCGCCTAAGATAGCAACCTGTTGTACAAGCTTATCCTGTTCGTGAGAAACCAATCGTACACCACCGACATGAAATTGCTGTTTACAGTATTCAGCAAACGAACGCATCGATAGTGGCTGCTGTAACTGTCCGACACGCCCCATCTTCACTTCAGGATTATCCGGATTAGGCAACCATGACGTCACGTTTGTTAACTGTAGCTGTTCGGCCAACCAATCATTCATCCCGCCCGGTGCATTATCTAAATTAGTGTGAGCCGCATAAACAGTGATGCCATTCGCCACGATTTTGCCATACATCGCAAGCTGCGGATCCGCATCAAAATCGAGGTTCTTCGCGGGCCGAAACATTACCGGATGGTGCGCAAAAATGAAATCGACATGGTTTGCGATTGCCTCATCCACCACTTCCGGACGAACGTCTAACGGACTAAAACCTTATGGATTTCGGCATGTCGACTGCCAATTTGAAAACCAGTTGGGTCGCCTGCCTCACGATAATTTAACGGCGCAAATTCTTCGAATCGATCAATTAAGTGTTGTGCTTGCATCTGACAAGACCTCCCTTATGAGTTGCTGTTCTGCCGTCAACGCCGCCTGTTTATGCAATGGAACATCAGTTGCGTGACCCATAGCAGTCAACACACGCTCGTTACGTTGATACTCGTGCTGCCATTTTTCGACAAAGGCAGCATTCACATTAGCTAATAAATAGTGACCAAACCGTGCATCACGCTCACTCAGTGTGATGGGT
>DMZB01000261.1 GCA_003482405.1 Lactobacillus sp.
AAGGTAAAGTTGCTCGTTTGACCAACTTTGGCGCCTTTGTTGATCTTGGCGGCGTTGATGGTTTGGTTCACGTTTCAGAGATTTCGTTTGATCATGTTGACAAGCCAAGCGATGTTCTGAAGGTTGGTCAAGAAATCAAGGTTAAGGTTCTGAACGTTGATCCTGATCGCAACCGCATTTCCTTGTCCATCAAAGCAACGTTGCCACAACCTTGGGACGACATTGAAGAAAAGGCACCGGCCGGCTCTGTTTTGACTGGTACAGTTAAACGTTTGACCACTTTTGGTGCCTTTGTTGAAGTCTTCCCTGGTGTTGAAGGTTTGGTTCACATTTCTCAAATCTCACACGAACACATTGCAACACCAAACGATGTCTTGAAGGTTGGACAGGATGTTAAGGTTAAGGTTCTGAATGTAGACCCTGAACAACAACGTCTTGGTTTGTCCATTAAAGCATTGGAAGAAAAACCACAAAGTGAAAACTCGCATGAAGAACATGAAGACCGTGGTGCATCACGCAACGACGTTCAAAATTACTCCAGCGACGACGATGGTGGTTTTACAATCGGTGACTTAACTGGTAACGATTTAAACAAGTAGGTTGAATTAAGCTACCATGGATTCCTCCGTTTTGGGGGAATCTTTTTTTATGGTAACTGGTCCGTTTAAAGCGTGTTGTTGCGGATTGCGTTAAGAATGCGTACACTTAGACAAGATATTGAAGAAACAGGAGGGGAAGCTATGGCAAATCCAACAGTGGCCATTGTTGGCCGACCAAACGTCGGAAAATCGACCATCTTTAATCGATTAGTGGGTGATCGTATTTCCATTGTAGAAGATACGCCGGGTGTGACCCGTGATCGAATTTATTCATCTGCAGAATGGTTGGGGCGACACTTTAATTTAATTGATACAGGTGGGATTGATCTATCTGACCAACCATTTAGTGTTCAAATTACTGAGCAGGCAGAAATTGCGATTGATGAGGCTGACGTGATCGTTTTTCTCGTGAGTGCACCAGAAGGCGTCACCGATGAAGATGAACAGGTTGCGCGGATTTTATATCGTGCTGATAAACCAGTTTTGCTTGGTGTTAACAAGGCTGATAATCCAGAACAGCGTCAACAAATTTATGATTTTTATTCGTTAGGGTTTGGCGATCCATACCCCATCTCAGGTGCTCATGGGACAGGCCTAGGTGACTTGCTAGATGCAGTTGTTAAGGAATTCCCAACTGATGCGGCTAATGATGATGACGACAGTATTCGGTTTAGTTTGATTGGCCGTCCAAACGTGGGGAAGTCATCCATTGTTAATGCCTTGTTGGGTGAGGATCGGGTTATCGTTTCACCAGTCTCCGGGACGACGCGAGATGCTGTTAACACAAAATTTACAGATCCCGATGGTGACGAGTTCACCATGGTTGATACCGCTGGATTGCGCAAACGTGGTAAGGTTTATGAAAACACCGAGCGTTACTCAGTGATGCGCGCCATGAGTGCAATTGATAAAAGTGATGTTGTTTTGGTCGTGATCAATGCTGAAGAAGGCATTCGCGAACAGGATAAGCATGTCGCTGGTTACGCTCATGAAGCCGGCCGAGCAATCATTTTAGTGGTGAATAAATGGGATACATTGACTAAAGATGATTACACGATGGCTAATTTTGAAGCGGAAATCCGCGAACAGTTCCAGTACTTGGATTATGCGCCAATCGTCTTTGTTTCGGCTAAAACACATCAACGTTTAGACCGCTTACCTGATTTGATTAAGCAGGTCAGTGAGAACCATCGCAAACGGATTCAGTCCTCAACACTTAACGACGTAATCACGGATGCAATTGCGACGACGCCGACGCCAACCCAAAATGGGCGTCGTTTGCGTGTTTATTACGTCACTCAAGTCGCGATTCAGCCACCGACGTTTGTGTTTTTTGTGAATGATCCAGAGCTAATGCACTTCTCGTATCAACGTTTCTTAGAGAACCAAATTCGCAAAGCATTTGATTTTACAGGGACGCCAATTCACTTAATTGCACGTCAACGAAAGTAGTTGCATCGGTCAAATATGACTGAATCAATTACTTTCATTATAAAACTGCCTAGAAACATTGATTTAACAAGGAAAAATGCACTTTTTTGCTTGTTCAAACGATGTCTGTGTGGTAAATTGAATGTTGAAATGATGCGGTTCACCGTTATTGTTTCGCCGTTTCTGGACCACTCAGAGATGGCCACTAGATGTTTTACATAAACGTCTAAACCCAATTCCGGAGGTGAAATCTCACATGGCAAACAAAGCACAATTAGTTAACGATGTTGCAGCAGCAACTGGTTTAACCAAGAAATCAGCAACAGAAGCTGTTGATGCAGTTTTTGACTCAGTTCAAAAGAGCTTAGCTAAGGGCGACAAGGTGCAATTGATCGGCTTTGGTAACTTCGAAGTACGTTCACGCGCTGCTCGTAAGGGCCGTAACCCACAAACTGGGCAAGAAATCGAAATCCCAGCAAGCAAAGTACCTGCATTCAAGCCAGGTAAAGCTTTAAAGGATGCTGTTAAGTAATTTATTACTTAATGAGTAGAGACTCGGGAATTTTTTCCGGGTCTTTTATTTTGTGCTGGTGCTGTGAGATAAGCACGATAGGTCTGTTTGCTGGAGTTCAACGGTGGTTAAGCGTAAAATTTAACGCAGTATCTCGGGCAGCAGTTTTATAATTACAATCAAAAATGATACGATGACGCTGCGGTGTCGAAACGATGTTAAAGGAGGGCAAATAATGAACGATTCTACCAGTTATGCTGCACAAATGCTGGATGCATTGCAAAGCGGTCAGGTTGAAGAATCAAATAAACTTTTCGCATGGTCATTACGCAAAGACGATGATGACACGTTGTACAACTTAGCTGAACAGTTATATGGGCTTGGTTTTAATAAAAAGGCCCAGCGAATTTATGAGAAATTACTCAAAAAGTATCCTGATGAAGATGAATTACGGACTAGTTTGGCAGACATTGCCATTGATGAAGGTGACGTTGACGCTGCCACAAACTATCTTGATGCGATTTCGCCAGATTCAGAGGCCTACTTACAAAGTTTGTTAGTGGGTGCAGACCTTTATCAATCTGAAGAATTATTCGAAGTCAGTGAACAAAAACTGTTAGCTGCTGAAAAAATTGCGCCTGAAGAACCGGTCGTTTTATTTGCACTGGGCGAGTTCTACTTTATGATGCGCGAATATCAAAAGGCGATTGGCTATTACCTTAATTTGATTAAAAGCGGTATTCCCAAAATGGAGGATGTCGATCTGGTCTCACGTATCGGGGTCGCCTATGCCAACTCTGGCAAGTTTGAACAGGCGGTTGGTTATTTGGAACAGATCCACACGGCCGACATGACACCTGACGTGCGGTTTCAGTTGGGATTCGTCTATACGCAGTTGAAGGACAATCAAAAGGCCATCCACACGTTTGAACAATTGCATGATGAGGATCCATCTTATTCATCGCTGTATCCTTATTTGGCACGGGCACTGGCAGACGACAATCAGGTTGAGGCTGCATATAAGGTTGCTCAAGAAGGTTTAGGTGTGGATGAGTATAATCAGGACCTCTTTGGCTTAGCGGCGAATCTCGCGCTGAGATTGCAAGAAAACGCGGCAGCCGAAGATTATCTCAAACGTGGTTTAGCACTTGACCCTGATAATCAAACGCTCATGATTCAGTTAAGTAATTTGTATGTGCAAGCTCATCATGACGTTGCCAACGTTGACTTGGCGACACAATATGTTCAGCGTGACCAGGTTGATCCACAGGTCTACTGGAATCTAGCAGTGTCCTATGTGCGTTTGGAAAAGTCCGAAGAGGCGCAAACATACTATGACGCAGCCCGACCATATTTTGAGGACAATGTTGACTTCTTGAAACCCGCTTTTTACTTTTACCGGGAACAAGGCCAGCCTGAAATTGCCGTTAATCTGTTACGTAATTACCTGAAGTTACAGCCAGAAGATGAAGAAATGGTGGCCGCCTTGGAGGATTACGAGGATCAAGGCTATTAGCAGATTTGGTCTCAAATAAAGTTCAAAAAAACAATCTATTCAATAATAGTCGCTTAATCGTGTGAAAAGACGACTGTCTGAATAGATTGTTTTTACATAGCACCTTTTATTTGCTAACTTAGTCTGCTAACTTTGTCCGCCAAGGCCCAATAACATTAAAGCCTAATGACATTTAAAATTTGTCACTGTTCGATTGCCTGCTGTAATTTCTGGTAATAACGCAAACTTTGTGGCGTCAACCGTAGTGTATTTGCCAGAGTATTGTTGTCTTGATGCTCATGGCGCTGCAAATAGACGATGATAAACGCCTGATGAAGGGCCTGAGGGGACAAAGAGAAGCCCAGCCGCTGCCCATCGGCACTCAAGTACTTGTGCAGTGCCGGCAAAGATAATTGCGGATGCTCGAGATCCAGGCGCTGTTTTAAGAACAAATCGTGAGATTGTTGTTTGGACTGCAGAGGTTTGATGAAGCGCTGGTAGGCTCTGATAAACTGTCGTTCAAACGGTTTCCATTGGAGTTTGGCAAACGTCTCATAAAATCCAGGTTGTAGAAATTCTGAAGCTGTAAAGCCCTGGTTGATCAGTAACAGGGTCAGACGTGTATAAAAACTGAGTTGACCATCTTCGACGATTTCTCCGAGTTCATCCAACCATTTAACACTGACATTAGTGGGTTTACTCAGTTGCTTGCCATGCATGGTCAGTGTTGGCAGTTCCTGCATCAAATGATGACTGAATGCATATTTAAAGTAGTTGTTCAAATGTGACAACGTCTTATTATAAGTATTTGGATTGATCGTATGATTGGCCAACCGATAGGCTAAATAGTCACGGACATCGCCCTCAAAGACGTTTGTAAGCTGCGGGTCAGCCGCAAAACCTACATTGACGTGCATGAGATGATCAAAAAGGGCACGCAAATCGGCATGGTACTGGTCAATGGTCACAGACGCCAAACCTTCACGTTTAAGGTGTTGTTCAAAATTCGTTTGGTACGGATACGCTTGGTTAGTCATAAGATCCTTTCAGTTTGAGAGAAAACATAGCGTTTAAAAAAGCGACCGCCGTTTCACGACTTTGTATGAGAAGCCTTCACCAATGTTTTGTTGGACAGGCAAAATCGACATAAAGGCATGATCATCGATGCGTTCGACAATTCGCCGCATGGTCTGTACCTCGCGTGGACTAATGACACAGTACAACATTTTACGAGGTTTATTGGTAAACCCGCCTTCAGCATCCAAATAAGTGACACCACGTTGTAATTCTTCAATTATTGCGGCGGCAATCGTTTCATTCTTGTCGCTCATGATCATAATTGCGCGTGCTGCATAAGCACCGGATTGTGTGAAATTGACGATCTGCGTAAAGACAAAAGAACACAGCAGGGTGTACATCATGTGCACCAAATCAATGTAGACCAGTGAGGCAGATAGGACCACAACATCTTGGATGAGCAAACTTCTGCCCATTGGGACGCCACGCTCTTTTTCAAAAATACGGGCAATGATGTCGGTTCCACCTAATGTACCTCCGGATCGATAGACCAAGCCACAACCGAAGCCGCCCATAATACCAGCCAACACACCTGCAATGAATAAATCATGATGAATGTTGATGTTGATTGGTACCCGTTGCCAGACCCACAACCAGACGGATAACATGGTGATTCCGAATACGGTGTAGACAAATGAACGGCGGCCAAGCAGCCGCCAGCCGATTAAAATCAATGGTACGTTGATGGCAAATGTTGTGTATGCCGGATTTAAACTGAACAGCGCCCGTAAAATCAGTGAGATCCCTGCGACACCACCGTCTTCCAGTCGGTTTACAATGTTAACGTACACTAAACCAAACGCATAGAGTGCTGCCCCAATCGTAATCGCTAAAAAATCACGCAGGCGCATGGTTTCGTCTTGTCTCATAATGGCCCCCAAATTCAGATGAATAATTGCTATCACTAAAGATAGCAGACCAATTGAAGTTTAGCCATAGTGTATCGGGGTCATATTTCTGCTAGAATGGGTGATAAATAGTTAATGAAGGGATGGCAGCACATGCGTTTAGCACAATTGCCGCAAGAATTTGTGGGTGCACAACCCATTTTAACAACGCTGGAAGGCGCTGGTTATGAAGCCTATTTTGTCGGTGGCTCCGTACGGGATACAATTTTGGGTAAGCCGATTCATGACGTGGATATTGCTACTAGTGCATATCCAGAGGAAGTTAAGGCGCTCTTCAAACGGACGGTTGACACCGGAATTGAACATGGAACGGTCATGATTCTTGATCATGGCACCGGTTATGAAACGACGACTTTTCGGACAGAATCAGGCTATCAGGATTATCGCCGGCCAGACAAAGTGACGTTTGTCCGCCACTTAGAAGACGATTTAAAACGCCGTGACTTTACGATCAACGCCCTTGCATTGCGGCAGGACGGTGAAGTCATTGACCTGTTTGACGGTCTGGCAGACCTTAAGGCAGGTGTCATTCGTGCCGTGGGAGACCCTGAGGACCGTTTTGGTGAAGATGCGTTGCGCATGATGCGGGCCGTTCGCTTCGCCAGTCAGTTAAACTTTGATATTGAAACCAAAACTTTAGCCGCCATCAAAGATCATGCTCACTTACTGAGTCAGATTGCGGTAGAACGGATTCACGATGAATTTGTTCGCATGATGTTGGGTACCGCTGCACACCGTGGCCTCAGTTTGATGATTCAAACGAAACTGGCTGATTACTGCCCGGGGTTGGTGGGCCATACCATCGATTTGTCAACGATTGCTACAGTGCGTCAACTGGCACCAGCCAACGAAGTCGAAGTTTGGACAATGGTTGCTTTTCACCTAGGCCTATCGTATCCAGACACCGTGGAGTTCTTGCAGGCGTGGAAGACGGCTAATCATATCATTAAAGCAGCCAATCAGGCGTTACATTTGGCCTATGCCCAACAGTACCATGGGGTGACCAAACAGCTCTTATTTGCGATGAATGCAGATACGATTGAGGCCGGTACTAACGTGGCACGAATGAGTGGTTATGGTCCAGATGACCCGAATAAGTGGCTGAACGTGTACCAGGACTTACCGATTCACGATTCCCACGAACTCGCTTTGACCGGTGCGGACCTGATTAAACGTGCCGGTTTAAAACCAGGTCCCGAAGTTGGGGATATTTTGCAAAAGGTTCAGAATGCGGTGATTACAGAAAAGGTTGCCAATGATGGGGAGACACTCATCAAATATGTACAGGACAATCTATTAACCGATGATGATTCTTCAAAAACGAAGTAAATTGTTTAGTTAAGGATAAGGATGGCTAGGGACTAAGAATGCAGACATTACGAGCAGACGCGTTAACAAGTGTCTACGGCGAAAAAACATTATTCGATAAGATTTCTTTTTTAATCGGTGAAAATGACCGAATCGGTTTAATCGGAACCAACGGAAGTGGCAAAACCTCTCTGCTAAATACGATTGCCGGTGTTAGTCCACAAGACTCCGGGACGATTGAAACGCCTAATGACTATCGCATCAGTTATTTGCGGCAAATTCCGGTGTTGGATGACACGTTGTCTGTGATGGAGGCCGTGTTTGCCGGTGCTCAACCGGTGTTTGCGACAATTCGTGAATACGAACAGGCATTGGCTCAATACAGCACCCATCCAGAAGATGAGAAGGCTTTAGCGCGTTATACGCGTGCCGAAGCCAAGATGAATCAGGAAGACGCGTGGTTAGCGGAAAGTAACGTTAAAACGATTTTGACACAGTTGCATATTACTGACTTGGATCAGCAAGTAAAGACCTTGTCAGGCGGTCAGCGCAAACGTGTGGGACTGGCCCAGGTTCTCATTCAGGCACCTGATTTATTATTGTTGGACGAACCAACAAACCACCTGGACTTTGATTCCATTGACTGGTTGGAAAAATATTTGGCAAGTTATCGTGGGGCAGTGTTGGTTGTAACCCATGATCGTTACTTCTTGGATGCTGTCGCGACGCGTATTTTTGAATTATCGTTTGGCTCGTTATACGAGTACCAAGGCAATTACCAGGCGTTTGTGGGGCAGAAAGCCGAACGTGTTGAGCACGAAGCAGAAGCTGACCGCAAACAAACACAGTTATACAAAAAAGAGCTCGCTTGGATGCGGACGTCACCGCAAGCCCGCAGTACAAAGCAACAGGCACGGGTGAACCACTTTAATGACCTGAAAGACAACCTCAACACGTTACAAGTGGATGAAGATGTCGATATTAATCTTGGCCAGCAACGGCTAGGAAAAAAGGTCATTACTGCGGAACACGTAAATTTGCAACTAGGTGATCATAAGCTACTGAATGATTTTAATTTGCTGATTCAAGCTGGGGACCGTATCGGCATCACGGGTGTTAACGGCGCCGGTAAAACAAGTTTGCTAAACGTTTTGGCCCAACGGATTCCTGTCGACAGTGGGACGGTCACGATTGGTGAAACCGTGAAGTTGGCGTACTACACCCAGCAAACGGAGCCAATTCCAGGCGATAAACGTGTAATCAGTTACCTGAATGAAGTGGCTGAGACGGTCACTGACAAGGACGGCAACGAAATTAGCACAACTAATTTGCTTGAGCAGTTCCTGTTTCCACGCTTTATGCATGGTACACTGATCCGCAAATTGTCTGGCGGCGAGAAGCGGCGTCTTTATCTGTTGAAGTTACTCATGGAACAGCCTAACGTCTTATTTTTGGACGAACCGACCAACGATTTGGATATCGGGACGTTAACGGTGTTGGAAGATTATTTGAGTAAGTTTGCCGGCACCGTTATCACCGTGTCACATGACCGGTATTTCTTGGATAAGGTTGCCGACCAGTTACTGGTTTTTGATGGTCATGGTAAAATTGACGCCTTTAATGGTCAGTTTAGTGATTACTTACAACGGCAGGCAAATAAACCCAGTGACGCCAACAAAAATACTCAAAAAAATGTCAAACAAACGCCCGATTCTGCGAGCGAAACTGAGTCTGGTACAGTTGTGAAGGCCAAACACAAACTGACCTATGCCGAGCAAAAAGAATGGGATGGCATTGAGGACCAAATCGACGCATTGGAGCAAAAAAAGTCGACAATCAGTACTCAAATGAACGAGAATGGTGCTGACTACGGCAAACTAGCCGATTTACAGCGTGAATTTGAGGAAACGGATAGCGCACTGAATACGGCAATGGAGCGTTGGGATTATTTAAGTCAATTTGTGTCTGAATAAATGTGTTTAGATGGATGACCGTATTGATTGAAACGAAAGGGAGCAAAATATGTTAGAAGACGCGTATTTAAACCTTGAACGATATGTTTATGAACACGGTACCGTGAAGTCGGACCGCACCGGTACTGGCACTAAGTCAACGTTTGGTTACCAAATGCGATTTGATTTAAACGAGGGCTTTCCTTTGTTGACCACAAAAAAGGTGCCCTTTGGTTTGATTAAAAGTGAGCTTTTGTGGTTCTTACACGGTGACACAAACATCCGCTTTTTGCTTGAACATAAAAACCATATTTGGGATGAATGGGCCTTTCAACGCTATATTGATAGTGACGCATACAAAGGTCCCGACATGACGGACTTCGGGCGCCGGAGCTTGGTCGATCCTGAATTTAATGCTCATTATCAAGAAGAAAAAAAGCAATTTGATGACCAGATTTTGCATGATGATGCTTTTGCAAAGCAATTTGGCGAATTGGGGCTCGTGTACGGTGCTCAGTGGCGTAAGTGGAAAACATCGACGGGTGAAACAATCGATCAGTTAGGTAATGTTATCAACATGATTAAGCAGCATCCGGATTCACGGCGGATGATCGTGTCTGCGTGGAATCCAGAAGATGTTCCAACCATGGCATTGCCACCGTGTCACACCCTGTTCCAGTTTTATGTTGCAGATGGCAAATTATCGTGTCAATTGTATCAGCGCTCCGGTGACATCTTCCTGGGTGTCCCATTTAATATTGCAAGTTATGCCTTATTGACGTCGATGGTCGCAAAAGAATGCCACTTACAAGTGGGTGAGTTTGTGCATACATTAGGGGACGCACACATCTATCTCAATCACCTTGACCAAGTTAAAGAGCAGTTATCACGAACACCTCGACAAGCACCAAAGCTGTGGTTAAACGATGACAAAGACAGTATCTTTGATTATGACATGCATGACATTAAAGTGACCGATTATAATCCACTGCCGGCCATCAAAGCACCAGTAGCCGTTTGATCGCGGCACAAGAATACCGATTAGTTAAGAGTAAGGGGTAACCATTTTGTTGAGTTTAATTTGGGCGGAAGATCGCAATCATCTGATTGGTCGTAATGGACAGCTACCATGGCACTTACCAGCAGATGCGCGTTTTTTTCGGCAACAGACTACTGGTCATGCCGTGATTATGGGGAAACGCACATTCTTATCATTAGGCAAGCCGTTGCCGAACCGCAGAAATCTCGTGTTATCGTCGACTTTGCCGGACCAGCCAGGAATTTTATTGTTCCCGATGTTGGCAGGGGTCGCCAATTGGACTAC
>DMZB01000305.1 GCA_003482405.1 Lactobacillus sp.
CGAAGCTCGGGAAGAGCCGAGCTTTAGCTTAGGAGGAATGTCATGTTATTGAATCCCAGTAACTGGCTTACATGGACGACAGCAGCGCGTTTGCTAGACGTTCTAGTCATTTGGTTTGTGATCTATGAACTCATCATGCTACTGCGTGGAACGCGGGCAGTGATGCTGTTTCGTGGCATTATTGTCATTATCGTTATTAAGATTGCCAGTTGGTATTTAGGATTAGAGACTGTTTCATGGGTCATGGATCAGATCATCAACTGGGGAGTGATTGCCCTGGTGATTATTTTCCAGCCGGAAATTCGTCAGGGACTGGAACGTTTGGGGCGTGGTTCCTTTATTCAGCGTGGAAGAACGGCTCACGATGACGAAGAAAAAATGATCGAAGCGTTGGATAAAGCCATTCAGTACATGAGCAAACGTCGAATCGGGGCACTGATTTCCATTCAGATGGAAACAGGCCTTGAAGAGTATATCGAAACTGGGATTGACTTGGATGCTGATGTGACCGGTGAACTTTTGATTAATATTTTTATTCCCAACACACCCTTACATGATGGCGCGGTAATTATTAAGGACAACCGCATTGCATCAGCGACCGCGTACTTACCCTTGTCGGACAGCAACCTGATCCCTAAGGAGCTGGGAACGCGTCACCGTGCGGCGGTTGGTATCAGTGAAGTGACGGACGCACTCACCATTGTTGTTTCGGAGGAAACGGGTGAAGTGATGTTTACGCGCAATAATGAGATGATGCGCAATCTGTCCCAAGAAGATTACATTAATTATCTGCGCAAACAATTGATTCCAGCTGAACCGGTTAGACATAACTGGTTTTTGGACATTATTAACCGGATTTTTAGGGGAGGTGGCCGCAAATGAAAAAGTTCAATCGCTTTCTCAACAGCACCCTCTTTTATCGTTTGTCCGCACTAGTGTTGGCAATCTTTCTGGTTGTTTACGTGACTAGTTCGACGGGCAATGATACACGGCTAGCACGTCAATCTAACCCAAGTCGTGTGTCGTCGCTGACCTCCACGAAAACAAAGACTGTCTCAATGCCGTTGCAACTTAACATTAATTCAAATAAGTATTTTGTGACAGGGTATCCAGAACGCGTCAAAGTTAAAATTACCGGTCCTGCTGCACTGGTCACCGCGACCACGAACACGCAAAACTTCAGTATTAATGCAGACCTGACAGGGCTTTCAATGGGCAAACATAAAGTCACATTGAAGGCTGATGGGCTCAACAAAGAGCTGACGTACCAAATTGTTCCGAAAACGATCAATGTCACGATTGCACGTCGGGAAACAATTACAATGCCTGTTCACGTTAAATATGATGCGAATAGCTTGGCTAGTGGTTACCAAGTTGGTACGCCAACGACCTCGGTAAATAGTGTCACAGTGACGGGTGCAACCGCAGAAGTTGAAGAGGTAGCACAGGTGGTTGCGCCAATCAATCTGACAAAGAACAGCACGTCATCATTATCAGCGACGGTTCAACTGGAAGCTCAAGATGCTAACGGTCACACGGTGAATGTTGTGATGACGCCAGCGACAGCAACTGTCAGGGTGCCAATCACGTCAAATGAAAGCTCTAAAAAGGTTAAGGTTAGTTACGAGCCTAAGAACGCGGAAGATGGACGTAGCTACGAAATTACGGGTGATGTGACGAGTTTGACAGCATACGGAACCAAGAGTGCGATTAGCAAACTGAAGGATAGTGTGGTGGCGAGTGTTGACGTTTCAGGATTGGGCGTTGGCACGACTAAGCAGCAGGTCAACTTAACACCGTCAACAAGTGGTATCAAAAGCTATTCTGAAACAACTGCAAATGTGACGATCAAGGTCAGTGCAACAAATTCGGACACTGACGGGGTCCAGCACGGTGGTTCTTCTGTTAGTTCGTCCAGTGACACAACATCGAGTAGCAGTGAAGCTAATGAAAGTTCCGGCAGCACTGATAGCAGTAGTAGCAGTGCAAGCAGTAGTGCATCGTCGAGTAGTTCAGACACAGGCAACAGCTGATTGCTTGGACTTGTGAATAAATAGTGTTGATGAATACAAATTATGATTGATGAAATGAGGAAGAAAAAATGAAGTATTTTGGAACTGATGGTGTTCGCGGAATTGCTAACCAAGATTTGAGCCCTGAACTGGCATTTAGATTAGGTCGTGCTGGCGGCTATGTCCTGACTGAGCACGCTGGTGCAGACCATCAGCCACAAGTGCTGGTTGCCCATGACACACGAATCTCGGGTCAGATGTTGGAAGAAGCACTTGTTGCTGGTTTATTGTCCGTGGGCATCGAAGTGCTGAAATTAGGTGTCATCACGACACCAGGTGTTGCGTACCTTGTTCGGGTTCAACAGGCCGATGCTGGGGTGATGATCACTGCCTCACACAATCCAGTCGCTGACAACGGTATTAAGTTCTTTGGTGGTGACGGATTTAAGTTATCTGATTCTCTGGAAGAAGAAATTGAAACCTTATTGGATGCCCCAAAGGATGAATTACCACGTCCATCAGCAGAGGGTTTGGGCACCGTTGAAGACTATCAAGAAGGCGTTGCCAAATATACGCAATTTTTGGAACAAACGATCCCTGATCAATTGAACGGATTGCATATTGCTGTTGATGCCGCTAATGGTGCAACAAGTAAACTTGTATCACGGTTGTTTGCCGACGTGGATACTGATTTTGATACAATGGCAACCAATCCAAATGGTCTCAACATTAACGACGGTGTGGGTTCAACACATCCAGAGAGTTTGCAGAAGTTTGTCGTTGAAAAGGGCGCAACGATGGGGGTGGCTTTCGATGGTGATGGTGACCGTTGTATTGCCGTAGACGAAAACGGCGACATTGTTAATGGTGATAAAATTATGTATATTTGCGGTCAATATATGCATGAGCACGGCCGCTTGAAGAAGGACACAGTTGTTACAACTGTCATGAGTAATCTTGGTCTATATAAGGCGCTAGAGGGAAACGAAATGCACAGTGTGCAAACGCAGGTCGGCGACCGGTATGTGGTCGAAGAAATGGTCAAGAACGGGTACAACGTGGGTGGTGAACAGTCTGGTCACGTGGTCTTCCTTGACTTTAATACGACTGGTGACGGTATGCTGACAGCTCTACAACTCATGTATATCGTGCAAACAACTGGCAAGAAGTTGTCAGAACTGGCGCGTGCAGTGTCAACGTACCCGCAAAAGTTAGTTAATGTAAAAGTGGCTGATAAAAAAGCTGCTTTACAGAACGATGCCATTAAAGCTGTCATCAAAAAGGTTGAAACAGAAATGAACGGCGACGGACGTGTGCTTGTTCGTCCGAGTGGTACTGAACCATTGCTTCGTGTGATGGCCGAAGCTTCAACACAAGAAATCGTTGACGGCTATGTTGACGAGATTGCGGCCGTGGTCCGACGTGAAGTTGGCGTCGAGTAGTCGTATATTTGTATTGATTTAAAATTTACTAAGCAAAAATAATAAGTGCTGCATTTGAAAATGGCGTTTGCCTCAAATGCAGCACTTATTTGCGTATTATGTGTTTTTTTCGGAACAGATTACGAAAAAATCAATGAGTCACATAGACCACTAAAATAAAATGGTTGCCCATATTGCTGAAAAACGTTATCATTATACTGCTTTAGAAGATTAACGGATTAATAAATTAGTCTATACCAATTTGTGAAGGAAGAACGCTATGTGTGGAATAGTTGGAGTTACAGGGAATGAGAATGCAGTTGAAATGTTGATGAACGGGCTGCGTCGCTTGGAGTACCGAGGATACGATTCAGCCGGTATCTATGTCAATGATCAGAATGGGCAAGACTATTTAGTCAAGGAAAAGGGTCGGGTTGCTGATTTAGCTAAAGCGATTGGCTCTGACGTCCACGGTTCAACGGGGATTGCGCACACGCGTTGGGCAACACATGGTCAACCGAGCGTCGCTAATGCTCATCCACAAGTATCGACAGATGGTCGTTTTTACTTGGTTCACAATGGCGTGATTGAAAACTATGTTGAATTAAAGGAAAAGTATCTGCAAAACGTCACTTTTAAGAGCGAAACGGATACCGAAGTCGTCGTTCAGTTGATTGATTATTTTGTTAAGCATGATAATTTAACCACATTGGAAGCCTTTCGCAAGGTGCTTTACTTAGTCGGGGATTCTTCTTATGGTTTCTTGCTAATGGACCGTGAAGAACCTGACACACTGTTTGTAGCTAAAAACAAGAGTCCGTTACTCATCGGTGTTGGCGAAGGCTTTAATGTGGTGTGTTCAGATGCAATTGCAATGTTAAATTACACGCATGACTTCATCGAAATGCACGATGGTGAAATCATGATTTTGACACCTGGCAAAGTTGATATCGAAGACGAAGAAGGACATCACATTACACGCTTGCCATTCCACGTTAACATGGATGCCAGTGAAGCCGACAAAGGCACGTACCCACACTATATGTTGAAGGAAATTGATGATCAACCTGCCGTTATGCGTAAGTTGGCGCAAACGTACTTTGATGACGACGAGCATGTCACGATTAATGACCAGCTTTTGGCCGACTTGCAACAGGCAGACCGTTTGTACATTATCGCTGCGGGAACAAGTTATCATGCAGGCCTTGTCGGTGAACGATTGTTTGAACGGCTGACAGGTGTGCCAACTGAGGCCCATGTGTCTTCTGAATTTGCCTACAATTCACCGATTTTGTCACAACATCCTTTCTTTATCTTTTTAAGTCAAAGTGGTGAGACGGCGGACTCCCGTGAAGTATTGACAGAAGTAAACGCGCAGAAGTATCACAGTTTAACGATTACCAATGTTCAAAATTCAACGTTGTCTCGTGAAGCGACTTACACGATGTTATTAAATGCAGGGCCTGAAATTGCGGTTGCCTCCACGAAAGCGTACACGGCGCAGATTGCGGTCGAGGCCATCATTGCGAAGGCACTAGGCGAAGCAACGCAAAAACCGGCCGCTGAGGGCTTCGACCTATTGCATCAGCTCGGACTTGTCGCTAATGGTATTCAAGCACTGGTCGATCAAAAGGAACGCTTTGAAGCAATTGCGAAGAACAACTTTGTCGATCAACATGATGCCTTTTATATCGGTCGCGGAATCGACTATGCGGTTTCACTAGAAGCATCTTTGAAGCTGAAAGAAATCACGTATATTCATTCTGAAGGGGTCGCAGCTGGTGAATTAAAGCATGGTCCCATTGCTTTGATTGAATCAGGCACACCGGTTATTGGATTGATTACGCAAGCGCACACGGCCTCTCTAACACGTAGCAACCTAGCTGAAACGGCAGCGCGTGGCAGTCACATCATGACGATTGTGACAAAAGAATTGGCGAACAAACACGATGACATTTTGCTTGAAGATGTGGACGAAATGTTGACGCCACTGTTGGCAATCATTCCAGCACAACTGATTTCCTACTATACGAGTTTGTTAAAGGGACTAGATGTTGACAAGCCGCGTAACTTGGCCAAGAGTGTGACCGTTCAGTAGAATTGCCGCTCACTTGTCAGAATAATAAATGATCCATCAGAAATGACTTGGAACAGGTTAGTTTGACTGTTTCGAGTCATTTTTTGTCGTTTCTGCTGAATGATGCTTACAGTTGGCAACGTTGAATCATCGCCGTGTGACCGAGCTAAGCCAGAAGACCACTGTCTTAGCTCTCGACTTGAAGCCACCAAACCCGTGTCTTCAAGTTCGTCCGTGGTGTAAATCCGGCATAACCCGCCTGATTAACACCACTTTCACAGGCGAATTCAATGTTGCCGCTCTTCAGTTCATAATTGCATGTCAAGACTCGCGCAGTACATTAAGTACATTGACTTGCATAGCAAAGTAAAATGCGAATGTCTCCACTATTGATGGGCATATGCAGGCACTATTATGTAGTCGAGTGGAGCGGACCTGAGACAGAGTTCCGTGTCATTCACACTTAGTGGGCGTTTTTGGCCCGCTTAGTGTGACAGGATGACTTCTGAGACTGGGGACTTGCTGGCTCAGAATCGAGATTGAAGACAGTGGTTTACTGGCTGAGATCGGTCCCAGGGAACGGTGTCTCTGGTCAGCGTAACGGTTATTGTGCCAACAATCTGAATTGCAACAGCATTTAAGTCAAACGCACGGACCAGAAATGTGATTTTTGGTGCACAAGGGTTGAAAAAAGATGAGAGCCTGTTATAATTGGACTATACCAATAAGAAAAAGGGAGACTCGACATGAAGGTTATTGTTGTAAAGAACGCTGCTGAAGGCGGCAAACAAGGTTTTCAAGTGTTTAAAGATGCATTGGCTAACGGTGCTAAGGTGTTTGGCTTAGCCACTGGTAGCACACCAGTTTCCACCTATGATGAAATCACAAGCTCAGACTTGGACTTCAGTCATGTTACGTCTGTTAACTTGGATGAATATGTTGGCCTTGGTCCTGACCACCCACAAAGTTATAACTACTTCATGCACGAGCACTTCTTTAACAAGAAGCCTTTTGCAAATTCTTACTTGCCAGATGGCTTGAATAAAGACGCCGCCGCAGAAACGAAACGTTATGATCAAGTGATTGCAGACAATCCTATTGATTTAGGAATTCTTGGTCTTGGCCGCAATGGTCATATTGGTTTTAACGAACCAGGCACACCATTTGACTCAACAACTCACGAAGTTAAGTTAACTGAATCTACTATCGCAGCCAATGCACGATTCTTCGACAACGAAGAAGAAGTTCCTAAGTTTGCTTACTCGATGGGGATTGGTTCTATCTTAAAAGACAAGCAAATCTTGCTTGAAGCTTATGGCGCAGAAAAGGCTGATGCCGTTAAAGGCATGATCGAAGGCCCTGCTACACCTGACTTGCCAGCGAGTGCATTGCAGAATCATGATAATGTCATCGTGATCATTGACGAAGCAGCTGCTTCAAAATTAAGTAAGAAATACTAGACTAAATAGCATTAACGAAAACGGTCGGCCAACAATGAATTGCATTCATTCTTGACCGACCGTTTTCAGTTAATTCATTTTTCGATTGTCATAAATGGCAATTCGATGATTATTCTAATAAAAAGATTAAAATATGGATAGACACAGCTTAAAATACGTGATAACTTTAAATTACCATTTATTTACTTCCTCTTCCAAGGGCGTTCACCCCAATGACACCTTGGAACGGTACATCGTTGATTTGGTGTTCCTAACCTAAATGGCCCTTAAAGGGAACCGATGCCCGTCGGTTCCTTTTTTGGTGCCATTAACCAACTTGATTTTCACTTAAAATGGCATCGACCGTTTTTTGCATCTCAGGCGTTTTTTGCCATTCTTCCCAGTGATCCATATCCCAGCCTTGCATCAGAAAATGATGATTAATGTAATCTTCATACTTGATCACGTTCGCAGATTCAGGGATATTCAATTTTAGGATGCGAACCTCTTTAATAAACTTTTTTTCAGCGGCAAATTCAGCACGACCATTGTGTACCATGTTGCCAATTTCCATGTATTTAGAACCGTCATTTCTGGTGATCTCTTCAATCATATCTAGTGATTCATGTCCAGCTTGTTCTAATGGTGTTGGTTCCTCTGCCATTGTTAATCGTCTCCTTTTTTTCTCATTGCCCGTCCATTATCTCATGAAATTTATTTAAATGACTGAAAAATGTTGTAAACACAAAAAAACCACCATCTTGCGACGGTGGCCGGCATAAGAGAGAAAGAGAAT
>DMZB01000223.1 GCA_003482405.1 Lactobacillus sp.
CGCATTTTGTTCGATCATATATTGGTCTAACAAGCCTTGTTGTTCATCCATTGGCAAGTGTTGCATTGCATCTAACTTAATCTGGTAAATGTCGTCCGTGTGCGCACCCTCAGGCACTGGCTCATGCATTAGTTGCAAAAAACGCTCATTTCCTGCCGCTGTAATAGCGGCTATTTTTGTTGAGCGTTTATCATCGTTTTGTGGTGTTAATGTGATGTATCCAGCCTTTTCCAAACGTTCAAACAGCGGATAGATCACCCCAAAACTAACTTTGCGATGACGCCCCAGCGAAACCTGCATTGACTGACGCAAACGGTAGGCCGTTTTAGGATTTTCCATCAACTCGCCCAAAATATATAGTTCATTCATCATTTCAAATTCTGCGTCCTTTTTATATCTTTTAGATGTAAATATCTTATATCTAAAAGATATAAAAATCAATAAAAAAACGAACACGTTTTGTGCTCGCTCAACTAATTTCCACTGTTTATCCTTGATAGGGATTACCGTACTTCGCTGCATACGCGTAAAATCCCAACTTATGCAGTTCCACGGCCATTCTAATTTCTGATTCAGAAAAACCAATCATCTGCAAAACTTTTTCTGTAAAATCTAAGGCCGCAGTTCCGTTAGCCGTGACCAAATTTCGATCACTTACGACTTGCTTCTCTTGAAAATCATCCTCGTTTTTATAATTGGGAAATTTCTGCCACAGGTATTGTGCGTTACCAGTGTGTTTATATCCGGTTAATAGCCCTTCTTTTGCCAAATAATCAACGGCCCCACAAATACTTCCTACCGGTGTTCCATCATTCAGACAGTTGGCGATAATCTTGTGTAGGTTACTATCCTTGATATTCCAAGAATTTCCACCAATTAAGACCAATAAATCCAAATGGTTGGGAATAGCCGCTATCAAATCATCGACTTGAGTTTTAAAACCACCGAGTGAGTGGACGACTTTAGTATGAGATGCGGTTCTAACCTGCCAGTCTTCCCGTTGGTTTAGCTGACTAGATAAATAGGCCCCCTCCCATTCCGCATATTGATCCAAAATTACAAATTCTGCTGATTTCATCTTGTGTTTCCCTCGTTTTTCGAAACATATGTTCGCATTCATTAGCATACTACATATTTATCTTCTTCATCAACTCTTTGTATGCCTTATCAAGATCTGCGCTACCTTCGTTGCTGACCACGACTTTGTTTGCCGCCAACAAAAATGCCTCACTCGTTTCTAAAAGCTCGCTTACCGGTTGGTTGCCAATCAATGTCAGTACAAAAACGTAAATTCTCATCGTATGCATAGAACTGAGGGAATCACTATTACTAACCGTCTTCTTAACCCCACTCACCTGTCTAATCACATCCAGGCTTAATCGGGCCATGGCAGTCTTTGCCCGGTAAATACTCTGTTTCGCTGCACGACGACGCTCAAAAAAATTAAATAATAATGTCGTAATAACTGCTGCGAACGTTGCCGCTCCTGTGAACCAGTCCGCTAAGGATCCAATTTGCATTCGACTCACCTCAAATCCGAGTTTCGACCTGTTTCAAAAATTTCTGCCGTTGATCAAAGGTGCTGTTGCTGATCCCGCCACAGTTTATCCAGCGGCGATGCTTAATGCCTAGTTGTTTGAGGGTTCCCTTCATAAAGACACGTTCAACGGCATTGCCACAAAACAGTTTTAAATACCAAGTCGGCGAGGTCGAGGTCGTAAAAACTTCGACGCTTTCGATATTTGTTAGAAGTCCCTTTACTCCTTTCGGTGTGTTGAGGTAGGCATACTGTGGCTTCATGACTTTATCAAAGAACCCCTTCAGCATCCCTGGTAAATCATTCCACCAAACTGGCGTAATAATGATTAGTCTTGAAGTTTCGCTTAATGTCTCCTGCTATTTTTTAACGCGCGGATCTGACGTTTGCCCACTACTAAATTTGGCAAGCTCATCAACAGAGTACCGCGGATCAAACTGATCATTGTACAAATCAATGACGCCGTAGTCCTGCTTTAATTGTGCTAATTTTCCCGTAACAGTCATGAGAACTTCGTGGTTAAAGCTGCCTTTGTATGGATGACAATAAACAATCGTTATTTTATTTTTCATCTTTGTGCGCCTCATTTGTCACGATATCGTCAATCATGCTATCAACTAAATTTTCGTCAAAATTCAATGCACCGTTCACCTAAATTGACAACTAAAAAGCGGTTCATTGCGAACCGCTTTTATTATGCTTAAGTTTCAGACCTTATTGGACTGGTACAATCGCCGGCAGATCCAAAGCTTGCAGGTAGCCATCAGGCCCGTTCACTACTTGTGGAATTGCGTTTACCGTTGGTGCGGCGCTGGTGACGTAGCTTTCAACCAGTGGCATCATACCGTCAATCGTGATATCCAACGCCTTCGGAATCCCATCAATGTGAATCTTGTTATCGATTGCTGGCTCTTTAACGACATCATCGCAAATTTTGTGAACGTAGATGAGCGAGACCTTTTCTTCGCCATTTACAACACCTGTCATCGTGAATCGGTGGGCATAAATCGTGCCCTTTTTCACTGTGCCAAACTCTGGGTGCAGATCCTCGGGTGCTTCAAAATGTTCATGCTTAGTTTTGACATCATCAAAGTCAAATCCCAGTCGTTTGCCCATCTCATAGACACCAGAAACATAGTAAGACACGATTGCGGCGGTCAGACGGTCGTGAGGAAACTCATCCGGATTCATCCCGTACCCAAATACTTTGACCCAGCTTGAGTGATTGTGCTGATCATCTTCACCTGATTGCACCGTAACCTTGTCCACCTGACCCATCAATCCAGCTAAAACGGTTGGAACGTACGAGGCATAAGCACCTGGTAACAATCCTGATGGCAGATACGATACATGATTCTGTTTGGCAGTCTCATCAATTTGCTTAAACATTGCCGGATTTGTGACCTGTGAGAAGTAAATTGGTAATGTGGTGATAACGTTTTGCCCCTGATTGAGAACGTGGACAATCGCGTCCGCACTCGGTTGAAAACCACCCTTGTCATCACGTACCAGTGGCGTGTAATCCAAAACTACATCTGCATTTGCCGTCTTAATCAAGGCATCTAGATCCTTGGTGACGGTGACCCCCGCATGACCGAAGTCAAAAATATCACCAGCATCCTTACCAATCTTGCTCTCGTCAACATCGACAGCACCGACGAGTTCCAACGACTTACTTCTCAAAATCATCCTAACAGCAGCACGACCAACATTGCCTAGGCCCCAAACGATAACCCGATATGTCTTCATAATGTTGCCACCTCCAAAGTGTGCAAACCTAATTCGGTATGTTTGAAAGCACTAAATGTAAGCGCTTCCTTCATGCTCAATATATCACGATTGCATTATCGGAACAATGACTCAAAACGGCCCTGCTCACCAATGAAGTTGGTTAACGAGGTCCGCTTTGTAAGTTCACTTAAAGTGCGTCACTATTCACTCAATTTTTGTTTGGATTGCCGCCGAAAGCTTGCGATGCCAAGTCCAATCATCAGCCCAACCAACATGAAGGGCAGAAAATCGAGACCGTCTTTAAATAGTGGGAAATACTGCGTCGCAAAGCCGTTAAACGCTTTAACCAGCGTCAGTTTGGCAAACACCGGTGGTAACGCGTGAATAAAATCAAAAATTGCTGGAATCAAAACGAGGTAAATGGTTGTCCGGTAAATCGTCGGATTTTGATGAATAACTGGCTGCAAAATTCCCAAGACAATTAAGCTGATCGCAAGTGGGTACAATAACATCAACAACGGTGTTGAAAAAGCAATAATTTGCGTGAGCCCAATATTCGCAATCAAAAATGCCCCAATTGTTGTTCCGAGCAAAAAAGTTCGGTACTGAAGCTTGGGAAAACGCCGGCTGAGATCTTGAGCCAGTGACGTAATTAGTCCAATGGCGGTGGTTAAGCACGCCAGTAGTGTCAATGCCGCCAATAAAGCTGTCCCGATTAAGCCGGTGTAATGTTCCATGATCTGGCCAAACGCCAGCCCACCGTTTGCACTCATTGATGTGTAACGTAGGCTAACCGCACCAAGCATGATCAAAAAAGTATAGATAATCGTTTCCAGCGACATCGAAAACAGGCCAATCTTGGCGATGGCTTTGGATTGTGCACCTTCATTGTGTACGCCCATGAATTTCAAGGCGTTAACGATGGTTACTCCAAATCCAAGTCCAGCAAGTGCATCCATCGTGTTATAACCCTGCAAAAATCCGTTTGTTAAACCACCAACCGAGTTCGCCGCACCAATCAACGGCACGTGCGTTAAGTCCCCCTTTATGACCAATGCCCAAAAGAAGATGAACGTCAGTAATAGCAGAAACATCGGGTTAAGCAATTTGCCAACGTACAGCGTGATTTTCTGTTGGTTACTGGCTAACAGGAACGTTGCTAAGAAAAATAAGAACGAGAAAATGGCGAGGCTGATTGTTTCAGTCCCTTTCGGAATAAAAGGCACCACACCAATTTCAAACGTAACGGTCGCCGTACGTGGCGAAGCAATCAGCAGACCCAAACTGGCATGCGTCGTCAGCAGGAAGAAAGACGCAAATCTTTTACTCACGGGTCTGGCGAGGTCGTACATGCTATCACTGCGCGTGACACTGATTGCGATAATGGCTAATAGTGGTAGCAAAATGGCAGACAGTAGGAAACCAATTGTTGCTGTAATCCAGCCTTTCCCGGCTAACTGGCCTAAATGAATTGGAAAGATTAAATTGCCAGCGCCGAAAAATAGTCCAAATAATAATGATCCAAGAACATAATAATCACGTCGCGTTAAATGTTTTTCACGTTGATCCATAGGCATTGGGCCTCTCTTTCTGTGGGTTGTGGGGTAAGTGTTTTTCTATTACACAGCGATAACGTGCTCCCAACCCCAGAAGCCTCTGCATAACACGTAGCCGAAGTATTCGGAAAACCACCGAATTCTTCCCCTCCGTGTTATTGCTCGAGTCTTCCCGGGCTTCGTCATCACTCTAACTAAAAAAAGCGCCCCAGCAACATCTCTGTTGCTAAGGGCGCGAACGCGGTACCACCTTACATCGTTACACTGTTACCAATGTAATCTCATAAACTACAGCCATTACCCGGCTAAAGTTTGGTGACGATAATGGGCACCACCCCACTGAATTCACTAAAATTCAAAAGCTCGCAGGTTACTTTCACAAACGTCATGCCACCCGTTTCCATCGACTAGGGCTCGCTCCATAACACAACTTGTTTGTTACTCCTCTGCTTCATTGCTCGTTTAAGCTATTGGTAGTAAGTTTAAATATTTGATGAGAAATGTCAATAGTTTTTAATTTTATCCAGGTATCTAGTAAAAAATGACAGCGATGGAATTCCTTAATCTAGAATCCATTGCTGTTTATTTTTAGTGATTGAATCTTCCTTAAAATTATTGATGCTCAGATACTGACGACTTTTTCCGTTTCAAAACAAACCATAATGTTAACGTGAACAGAAAACTGGTGCCCAAATCAGTGATTAGCCAATTGGTAGTTTGGTCCGTCTGCGGCAGTTTTTCATTGTGACGTGTGTTTGTAGCAACTCGACCAATAACAACCTGTTTGCTTGAGATTTCAGGTCTTACCACTGCTAGCCGTGTTACGGGTAATAGAGCATTATTCGATTGAGTGCCGACTATTCGTCGTCGTTCGATACTCTTCACATTGTTTGTCTGGACCAAGGTAGTTGTCGACCCAGTCGATGATGAAGTCAATGACGTGTTTGAGAAAGAGTACGTCACATTCAGCACAGGTGTTTTTGAGGATCCCTGTTGGTGACTAACAGTCTGAATTCGTGATTTTGAAGACTCCTGTTGATGAACTTTGACTGGGCTACTGGTGTTTGTTCCAGTTGCTGGTAACTCAGGCTTTGCTGGCCGTGGCCATTCCTTAAAAAGCCCAGCCTGTTCAAACAAGTTACCTAGAGCCAACAACACGTCATCTTGATTTCGACCTGCCTCAAATTGCACGCCTAATGGTAAACCACTGGCCGAAACATAGGTTGGCAAACTGATGGCCGGTTCCCCTGAAAGATTAGCTAATTGCGTAAATGGCGTTTTAGCCAATCCATGTAACCAGGCTTCATAAATAAGCGACATTTGCTGGTCAAATGGTAGCGTGGCCATCTTTTCAATGCGCTGAGTGTCAGCTGGCAACACAATGGGATCCGTATTCTTAGGTGCAACAGTGGCTGTAGTTGGCGTCAGATATAACAGATAAGACTTGTGGAAGGTGCTCATTTGTTCTGCAATGTTGGTAAGCTCCACCTGGCGTCGTTTGCTGAATGTGGGGTCAGCTTGCCGTAACTTTAGTGAAGCTTGGTATAACGCATAGGTTATGGGCGAAACCTGTTTGTTCAAGACATCCTGCCAAGTTAAATTACGATGGAATTTTTGATTAAACATGAAGTTCGCCAGACTGCCCATAGCAGTGCTAGATTCATAGTATAACTTCATCAGTTGAACGCCATCGACTGGCGCACTTTTTTCAACTACTGTGAAACCCTGTTTACGTAAGAAGGCAACGCTATTCAGAACAGCTGCCTTGGCATCATCACTCACAGGCGTACCAACCGGCGAGGTTAACGAATAGGCAACCGGCATTTTCTTTAAATCAGAGATAAGTGGTTCAGTTCCGGGTTTAGCCCGTAGAGCGTTGAACAGTGCTGATGTGTCCGCCATTGTACGCGTTTCCGCAAAGTTCACGGCCCCGATGACCCGGCTATCCCAAGACAAAATCCCCTGGCTGGGTTTTAAACCAATTACACCTGTCCAGGAAGCCGGAATTCGAATCGAGCCACCTTCATCGTTAGCAAGTGCGATCGGCACTGTCCCATTAGCCACTGCGGCAGCGGCGCCCCCGGAAGAACCGCCAGGATTACGTGTCGTGTCCCATGGATTGCTGGCTGCCCCATATAGATTAGAATTTGTGACATTGAACAATGCCAACTCTGGAAAGTTGGTTTGTCCAACGATCACGAAGCCAAGGTCTCTCAGCTTCTTAACAAAACGACTGTCGAAGTGAACAACTTCATTGGCTTCAAATGGTAGTCCGTTAGTATTAGGTTCACCGGCAACTAGGTGAGTGACCCCTTTGACCAAAATCGGAACACCGTAAAATGGTTCGTTCCGTTGGTCAACTGGGACGGCATCCTTAGCTTGTGCTTCCTGAATTGCCGCGTCTTTGCGAACAGTAATCACATCGTTTAACGTTGGATTTGATTGATCGATAGATGACAACGTTTGGTCAACAAGTCCCTCACTACTTGTTTTGCCCGAACGCACGTCATTGGCCATATCTAATGCAGATTGAGGCTGCTTCTGGGACGCTGGGGTAGACGGAGTTGGTGCTGTCGTCGAAGCAACGGGTGTTTGTTTGGCGGTATTGGCGGAAGGTACGGCTGATGGAACAACCGCAGTAGCTGCTGTAGAATTCTTTGATGCTACTGGCGATGTTGTTGACGCTGCAGGAGCTTGACTAGTGGCATTGGTTGAAGGAACGGTCGTATTATCTGATACAGAACTGGCCGGTTTTGCCGTGATTGTAGTTGTTGACTGCCCGACTGGCGCATTTTGTTCACTGGCATAAGTGGGAACAACCGGGGCAACAACCATACCGGTTGCCGCCATAAAAATCACAAATTTCGTTACAACTTTCTTAAATAAATGCATCTGTTCACACCCCTGTAAACTTTCTCTGACACGATAATGACAACGCTTTCATTTTAGTCTATTTGAGAATCAAACGGAAAACTTAGTGAAGAAAAATCTACAATTCATTCTTTCTGGGAAACGAAATTTGTTCGTTAAATTATTATTAGTTGATCATATCAAGCAAGCCGCCTCATCAAATCTCCTAGACAACAACTGTTGTTAAATGTTAAAAATGGTATTGTAATTATTCGACTAGTCGGCTCTTTGCGTACAGGCAGTGAAGTATTACGCTCAACTTAAGATAGATCCGACAGATTTGGCTAGCATCAGACAGTTTGAAAAATTGAATTAATCGCTTTCGAAAGGAGTTTGCATCATGCCCAAACAAGGACAGCACGCTGGGAGTAGCCGGCAAAAAAAGCTGCGGCAATTACATCAACGTATTAGTGACAAGGGACAACACAATATTAGTAACGGCGAGTTGACCAACTTCTTGCTCGTGCGCTGGCACCTGACGAATCATCACCAAACAAATGTCGAAAAACAGACCACGCAACACTTTTTGAGCACATGGCTTGATGAGGCTCAGTCTAATGA
>DMZB01000122.1 GCA_003482405.1 Lactobacillus sp.
TAATTGAACCACTCACTAAGGTAACTGGCAGCGGCGGTAAATGAAATTGGACCAAGACGATGGTCAAAAATAAAAGACCAAAGTTAATCCCTAGGCTGACAAACGCAATTGCGCCCTGTTTGCCACCAACACCCCACATCGCTAAAAATAATAAAATTGCTAACACACTAAAGTTCGTCATCGGTTGTCACCTTCTTTTTCATCAAACGACTAGCCACAAAGCTGGCCACTGGAATCGCCAAGACAATGCCCAATCCGCTGATCAAACTTTGGATCACGCCCATCGACATATTCATCATGTAGGTATAACCCCAATTATTCCCATTTTTCAAAAATAGCAATGTTAATGGGAACGTATCAGCCACAAAAATAAGAAACAAGACATTAATTAATGGTCCCATGATCGAGCGGCCCACATTACGTCCGGACATAAACAACTGTGCACGGGTCACATCCGGACGTTCCGTTTGTAACTCAAACAAAGTTGCGACAATGTCAGTTGATTCATCCATCACCGCACCCAGCGAACCAATGAGCGTCTCAGCCAGAAAAAGCGGTCTTGGCAAGGTTGTCACGTACTGTAAGCCTTCATAATGCATCCCCCGCTCATGGGTCACTGCAAAAACAATCAGGCTGATGATAATTGCCAGTGCCGTCCCCGATAGCGTTGCTGTTAGCGTGATGACTGTTTGACGACTCCACCCTAACACCAGCCACAAGGTTAGTGCGGCAAACAGAACGCTGACAAGACTAAAGATCACAAACACATTGCCATTTTTTAAACTTAGGTCGATGTTAATCGCCACAAAAAATAAGACCGCATTCAGACCAACCGACAGTAACGCCATCGCTCCGGCTGAACGCATAAAAATAAATAACATGCTCACGACGATCCACGCTAACAAGGCCACCACGGTATCACGTTTGGGACCCTTAATGTTAGGTTGTTGCCCACGTGAAGGCGTAGAAATAAAAACCTGGTTACCAACGTGGTACGGTTGATCCATGGCTCCGGATTGACTATATGTATTGCTTAATGTGACGTGCTCGCCACGCTGTTTGGTATTGATCAACTTTGCATGGAGCGTTTGCTGAACAGTATGATCCTCGTTTTCAAACTCATCTTTTTGTTCAACCTGCCGACTATTTCGAACCGCGACAATTTTTGCGATTGGCCGATGATAAACTGGTGCGTCGAATGCCACGCCTAACACGATCAAACCGCCCAGGAGCACCAATGCAAGCGTTAGCCACCAACTTGTCTGATGTTTAAATGAATGTTGCATTTTTAAACTCCCTCTCTAACTGCCTTAAAACCACGACTTATTTTAACACCAGGCCTGATGCGCTGACTAAAACGTAACCAAAACTAAAGTTGCGGCCCAACCCTGAAAAAAAGGTAACGCTTATCTGGTGATGAGCACCCTTTGTTGACGATGAATTTTCTGTACCCATAACAAAAAACGCTGCCTCAGAGCTTACACACTCATCAGCAACGGTTTCGAATGTTTCGTAATTAAACGTTTTTACAGCAAATCAACATTGTCATCATGTTTGTAATAACGTTTGAGCCAATAATAAAGCGGAATTCCTAAACCAATGATGACCAATGAAGTCGCTGCCCCAACAAAATCGAAAAAGAGTTCACTGATCACGACGAAGCTGGTCCCAACGATAGCAATGATTGGCACAAACGGGTAGCCAGGCGTGCTGAAACCAGTCGGCTTGCTGCCACCATGGCGACGACGCAAAATAAAGACGCCCACAAACGCCGCAATGTAAAAGCTATACATTGCAAAGATACACAGCTCAGACAGCCGGTCAGTATCCACCGTTAAAATCATCAGGCTCGTAAGCACAAGTAGCACAGTCGTTGCAATCACAGGTGTTTGTGTGTGCCGATTCAACCGACTAAGGTGTCGGGCAAACGGCAAGTGGCGATTAACGGCCATTGCATAATAAATCCGCGGGAAAGACATCATTTTACCGTTTAACGCCCCGATAATGGAAATCATGATGCCAATATTAACCAATCGCCCACCGAATGCCCCAAACGCGTTAAGTGCAAAGTACGCCGTGGCATTCTGTCCCAAAGCGTTGATTTTATTAGCACTTAAAGACCGGAAAATGCCAAACGTCACACCTAAGTAAAGCACCACAACAATTGAAATCCCTAAAATAATCGCCAGAGGCAACAGCTTTTCTGGACGTTTGATCTCACCACCAAGATTGGTGACTAAAATCCAGCCGTCATAGGCAAAGATAGTCCCCAACACCGCCACACCAAAATTGCCAACACTTTGATGAATGCTGACGACCGTTTCGCCAAAACCCTGTTCACGACCGAAGAAAAGTCCAAAAATAACGATGGCCGCAATCGGTAACAACTTACAAATCGTTGTAACAATGGCAAACGCAGCACCGTATCGGTTCTCTAACATGTTTAGTAGTGCAATGACAATGATCGTGCCGATTGCGATAGGTGCCTTCCAGACCGCGCCCAACCCGAAAAAGTTTGTCACTAGCAATCCTAAGTATCCAGCAATCGAACCAACGATGGCCGGTGCGTATACAATGACTTGCATCCAACCGGACATGAACCCCCAAAATTCACCATAAATGTGGGTCATGTACTGATACAAACCGCCTGTGTGGGGAATTTGTGAGCCAATTTCTGACAGCGTCAATCCATCCGCCAGTGTGATCAGACCACCAATCAGCCATGCTAATAGGGCGAGGTTTGTGGACCCTGTCATCTGCAACACTGAGGCCTGTTTAAAGAATATTCCAGAACCGATAACCGTCCCAATTACAATGGCGAGGGCCGACCACAATCCTAGAGAACGTTTTAATTCAACGTGACTCTCCTGCATGCTTTAAACTCACTTTCCAACATCGTCTTGTTTGATAAAATCTTCTGCATGATTATGTTTGCGTTCATAATAGTAAACGGGAATTCCAATCACGACCATTCCGAGTGAAAATAACACTCCTGTGAAGTCTGAAAAAACCTCACTGATCAGTACAAATAATGACCCGCCAATCGCGACAATTGGCGTTAGTGGAAACAGTGGCATTGAAAAAGGCCGTTTGGCACCCTGATGTCGCAATTTAAACGACCCAATAAAGGCCATTACATAAAAACAATAAACCGTAAAAATACATAGTTCGGACAATCGATCGGCGTTTGCAAATAGCACCATTAACGCCGCGATTATCAAAGTGGTCATAGTCGAAAAAATGGGTGTCCGCGTCTTGGGATTTAAGTACCCGAGCACACGGCTAAACGGTAATTCGCGATCCCGCGCCATCGCGTACATAATCCGTGGAAATGTCATGATTTTACCGTTAATACAACCAATAATCGAAATGATCACACCAATACTTAATAGCTTACCACCAATTGCGCCAAAGTCCTTTGTTGCTAAAAAAGGAATTGCTGCGGTACCTAGTCGATGAATCGTCGTTACAGGCAAACTCGCGAAGACACCATACGCCACGAGTAAATAAATGACCATAACAATACTAATACCACCGATGATGGCTCGTGGCAGCAGCTTTTGTGGCTCCTTGATTTCATCACCAAGGTTAGCCACCAAAATCCAGCCGTCAAACGCAAATAACGTGGCCAAAATCGCGACACCAAAATTACTACCGTGTTGTGTTGCTGTCGAAACACTGTTTCCAAGCGCGTTACCGTCGCCGAAAAAGAGTCCAAAAATAATAATTGCGGTAATTGGCAGTAGTTTGCAAATTGTTGTAATAATTGCAAACATCGCACCGTATCGATTTGAAAAAAGGTTTAATGTGCCAACTGCCACTAATGTCCCTAATGAAACTGCTAGCCCCCAGCCGCTAGACAAATGAAAAAAGTCCGTCATCAAGATGCCTAAGTACGCGGCCAGTGCCGCAATTATGGCTGGTCCGTAAATAATGATCTGCATCCAGCCGGATAAAAATCCCCAAAGCCGGCCATACATATGCTCCATATAAACGTACAAACCGCCCGTGTGCGGCATCTGAGACGCAATTTCCGCAATCGTTAAACCAGCAGTCAACGTTAGAACTCCTCCAGCCAACCACGCCAGCAACGCGCCTGTGGTTGAGCCTGCATCGTCCAGTACCGCTGCCTGACGGACAAAGACTCCAGCACCGATGATCGTCCCGATCACTAATGACAGTGCCGACCAGATGCCCAACGAGCGATTCAATTCAACCACAGGTGTTTTTTGTTTCATAACGTCACATTCTTTCTACCGGGTTCAAATAGCTTGAGTAAGTTTGTGTTAGTTTACCAAATTTTAATCTTCTAGGCCAACCTCAACGTCTTACTTTTTCAAAATCGTTAATTTTTTAAGTAATCTCCGTTAACCGAATCACTTCTAACGAAAGCAAAAAAGTGATCAACAATTCGCTTACTCAGCAAAATTATTGATCACTTTCAAAAATATTTTAAAAAACAGAACACAACATGGTTTGGCTTTTTTAGATCGCATAAATACGGGGTTTGTCAGAAAGTTTTCTCGTGAACGCCGTATTTATGATGAGCAAAGTTCAGTGTTGTGGACCGTTTTCGACACCTTTCACCCACATGCACTTTTACGATTAAAAAAATGTTTGATGGCGTTTTACTAAGGTTTACGCTAAAGAGTTGCGCTCCAGTCCTGTGTACCTATTTTGCCTCATCTGCGATGGTCCGCGCGGTATCACGCACCAAAACAGGCTTCAGGTATTGACCAGTATAACTATTTTTAACTTCTGCTAATTCTTCCGGCGTCCCTGTTGCAATCACAGTACCACCGCCGGCACCACCTTCTGGGCCTAAGTCAATCAAGTGATCAGCCGTTTTAATGACATCAAGATTGTGTTCAATGATCAGCACCGTGTTGCCGTGATCAACCAACCGCTGTAAAACAACCAGTAGCCGTTTAATATCATCAGAATGCAGCCCAGTTGTTGGTTCATCCAAGATGTAGAAGTTACGTCCATTAGCCTTTTTGTGTAACTCAGAGGCCAGTTTCATCCGCTGTGCTTCCCCACCGGAAAGTGTCGTTGCCGATTGGCCCATGTGAACGTAGCCCAAGCCAACATCAACGATTGTCTGCAACTTCCGCGTGATCTTTGGAATCGCCGCAAAGAAGTCCAGCGCTTCAGAAACCGTCATGTTCAAAACATCAGCGATGTTCTTGCCTTTGTAAGTCACTTCAAGTGTTTCTGAATTATAACGTGAACCATGACATACTTCACAAGGCACATAAACATCAGGCAAAAAGTTCATTTCAATCTTCAAAATACCGTCACCATGACAAGCCTCACACCGTCCACCCTTAGTGTTAAACGAGAAGCGGCCCTTCTGATAACCCCGCAACTTTGCTTCATTAGTTTGCGCAAACAAGTCACGGATATCGTCAAAGACACCCGTATACGTGGCTGGATTAGACCGTGGCGTTCGCCCGATTGGTGATTGATCAATGTCGACAATTTTTTCAATGTTGTTCACACCAGCAATACTCTTGTATTTGCCTGGTTTAGCAGAATTACGGTTCAGCTTTTGTGCTAAGACTTTTTCCAGAATACTGTTGACCAACGTCGATTTCCCAGAACCTGAAACTCCAGTCACGACAGTTAATTCTCCTAGAGGAAAACGAACATCAACATTTTGGAGATTGTTTTCGGCGGCGCCCTTCAAGACAATGGCCTTGCCATTACCGGAACGACGTTTAAGTGGCACAGGAATATAGTCCTTACCCGCCAAGTACTTACCAGTTAAGGACTTCGTGCTGCGTTCAACCTGTTTAGGCGTCCCAGCAGCCATCACATGACCACCATTTTCACCAGCGCCAGGGCCAATATCAATCAAATAATCGGCTGCCCGCATCGTGTCTTCATCGTGTTCAACCACAATCAGTGTGTTCCCTAAATCACGCATCTTCTTTAGCGAACTAATCAAACGGTCATTATCACGTTGATGCAACCCAATAGACGGTTCATCCAAAATATAGAGCACCCCAGATAGATTTGAACCAATCTGAGTTGCCAAACGAATTCGTTGTGCTTCCCCACCGGACAGCGTGCGCGCGGACCGACTCAATGTTAAATAATCCAGGCCAACGTTTTCTAAGAAGGTCAGCCGATCACGGATTTCTTTAACGATTGGTTCAGCAATGACCTTGTTCTGTTCACTCAGCGTCAACGCTTGGAAAAATGGTAATTCGTCACCAATTGCCATTTCGGAAACTTCACCAATATGCTTGCCGTTGATCTTAACAGATAACGCTTGGCGGTTTAAACGATATCCGTGACACGTTTGACAAGTTAGCTCAGTCATGTACTGACGCATTTGGTCACGCGTGAAGTCGGAGTTGGTTTCTTTATACCGCCGTGACACATTGTTCACGACACCTTCAAAGTCAGCATCAACATCACGAACCCCGCCAAAGTCATTTTCATAGTGAAAATGAAACTTTTTGGTTGAACCGTACAACACCGTGTCACGCTGCTTTTTACTCAACTTGTTAAACGGCGTATCCATATCAATCTTGTTTTGTTCAGCAAACTGTTCAAGCATGCTTGGATAATACATTGAACTGATTGGATTCCATGGTTCCAACGCACCTTCTCGAAGTGTTTTGCTACGGTCTGGTACAACCAAGTCTTCATCGACCTCAAGTTTGACACCCAAGCCCTCACAGTCGGGGCAGGCACCTAAAGGCGCGTTAAACGAAAATAGCCGTGGTTCAAGTTCACCAACAGTAAACCCACAAACCGGACATGAGTAATGTTCAGAAAATTGCATTGGTTCGCCATCAATAATATCGGCAGTTGCATACCCATCACTAAGTCGTAGAGCCGCTTCAAACGAATCAAACAACCGACTGCGACTGTCACTATCTGGTCGCACAATAACACGGTCAATCACAATGTTAATACTGTGATACTTGTTTTTGTCTAATTCTGGCACGTCATCCAAGTCGTAAGTTTCGCCGTCTACTTGAACTCTGACAAAACCTTCACGCTTGATTTTTGCAAAGATCTTAGCATGTTGGCCTTTTTTACGACGTACGATTGGTGACAAAATTTGTAACCGTGTCCGTTCCGGTAATGCCAACACTTGATTTACCATCTGCTCAACAGATTGACTGGTGATAACAGTACCATCGTTGGGACAGATGGGTGTGCCTACACGAGCCCATAAAAGTCGCAAATAGTCATTAATTTCAGTGACCGTCCCAACTGTCGAACGCGGGTTTTTACTCGTCGTTTTTTGATCAATGGAAATCGCAGGACTGAGCCCGTCAATTGAATCCACATCCGGCTTATCCATTTGTCCCAAAAACTGTCGTGCATACGCAGAAAGACTTTCCACATAGCGGCGTTGGCCTTCTGCATACAGTGTGTCAAACGCCAGCGAACTTTTACCGGAGCCAGATAGTCCCGTAATGACCACCAGCTTGTCACGTGGAATGGTGACATCAATGTTCTTTAAGTTATGGGCACGTGCCCCATGAATTACAATTTTGTCGTTATTTGCCATTGGTTACTTTTGCCACCCTTTACTGTTTGGCCTTTAATTCCATGATTGTATCACGCAATGTAGCCGCCTCTTCGAAGTCCAATTTCTTAGCTGCTTCTTGCATTTGTTTATTCAATCCGGCTAGCATTGCATTTTGATCTGACTTGGACAAGTTGTCAAAGTCCTCTTCATTCAATGTCGTTTCCTTCTGACCATCCCCAGACGGAGCCGTCACAGTGATGCTGTCCCGAATTGGTTTAACAATGGTCGTTGGCGTAATGTGATGCTCTTCATTATACTTTTCTTGAATTTCACGACGGCGCTTCGTTTCATCGATGGCGGCCTGCATGGACTGCGTGATGGTGTCCGCATACATGATAACTGCCCCGTGAGAATTACGGGCTGCCCGTCCAATCGTTTGAATCAAGGAACGTTCGTTACGCAGGAAGCCTTCCTTATCCGCATCCAAAATAGCCACTAAGGAAACTTCCGGCACATCAATACCTTCTCGCAACAAGTTGATTCCGACTAAGACGTCAAATTTACCTAAACGTAGATCCCGTAAAATTTGCGTCCGTTCCAATGTCTTAATATCACTGTGAAGATAACGCACACGAATCCCAAGATCTTTCAAGTAGTCGGTTAAATCTTCCGCCATTTTCTTGGTCATCGTCGTCACGAATGTCCGCTCATGGGCCTCAATCCGTTTGTTGATTTGACCCACCAGGTCATCAATTTGTCCCATGATCGGTCTGACTTCAATGGTTGGATCCAATAGTCCGGTTGGCCGAATGATTTGTTGAACAACCGTATCGGTTTGTTCGTGTTCATAGTCGCCTGGTGTTGCAGACATGTACACGACCTGGTTAACATGCTTTTCAAACTCATTAATTTTGAGCGGCCGGTTATCCAGTGCACTTGGCAAACGGAAACCGTAGTCAACTAACATCTGTTTGCGCGAGCGGTCACCCTTATACATCCCCCGAACTTGAGGCATCGTCACGTGGCTTTCATCCACAACTAATAAAAAGTCTTTCGGGAAGAAGTCCAAGAGCGTAAACGGTGGTTCGCCTGGTTTACGGCCATCCATGTGTCGGGAATAGTTTTCAATTCCGCTCGTATAACCCATTTCACGCATCATTTCCATATCGTACGTGGTCCGTTGATCCAAGCGTTGCGCCTCGAGCAACTTACCTTGATCCTTCAGGACCTTCAAACGATCCTTGAGTTCATCGCCAATCGTGCCAATGGCTTTGTCCATAATGGCATCGTTAGTCATAAAATGTGTAGCTGGGAAAATAGTGACATGATCGCGGTCGCCAATAACTTCCCCAGTCAGGGCATCTACTTCGCGCATCCGGTCAACTTCATCACCAAAGAATTCAATCCGCAACGCATGCTGATCTTCTGATGCTGGGAACACCTCGACAACGTCTCCGTGCACACGAAAACGACCACGCTGAAAATCAATATCGTTTCTTTCAAACTGAATATCGACTAACTTGCGCATGAAATCATTACGCTCAATTGTTTGACCAACACGCAACGAAATCACATGATCCTTATATTGTCGTGGATCGCCTAAACCAAATATAGAGGAAACGGATGCCACAACGATCGTGTCATTGCGTTCCAGTAACGAACTTGTTGCTGCATTGCGCAGCTTATCGATTTCATCGTTAATGGATGAATCTTTTTCAATATAGGTATCAGAGGAAGGCACATAAGCTTCTGGTTGGTAATAATCATAGTACGAAACAAAGTATTCCACGGCATTGTTCGGGAAAAATTCTTTGAATTCACCATACAGCTGTCCAGCCAAGGTTTTATTGTGTGACAGCACCAAGGTCGGCTTGTTGACATTCGCAATCACATTACTGATCGTAAACGTTTTACCGGTACCAGTTGCGCCCATTAAAATCTGTGCCTTTTTCCCGTCGTTAATACCGGTTGTCAACGCCTTAATGGCCTCTGGTTGATCACCGGTAGGTTTATATTTAGAAACCAAATCAAATTTACGGTCTGCTTGACGTTCAATCATGCCTGACGTGCCCCCTCTAATCCAAATGTTCCTAATTTAAGCTGAATGAATGAAGCAACCATTTAGCCATGTTCGTAATCCGTTGTGACAGTTTCAAAAGAATCGGTCTAAATCGCGCTGTCATCGTCATTTACAACACGTTACGACCCTTTGCACACCTGCCAACTTAGCGTAACTATTTTAGCATACCGAACATACTTTCGCACGAAATATGCACATTTCAATTATAAAACAGTTTCGCCAAGTGACTTGTTTGTTGGTCATTTCAAAAAGTAAACGCGCCACAACGAATTTATCCTCGTCATGACGCGTTTTATTCAAAAAAGTGAATTTTTTAGGCTCATTGTCAATGAGTGTTGATGGAGCGATTTAAAGGAAGTTGAATCTTAAGGTTCAGCTTCTTTTCTTTTGGTCCTAATGATGGGCTACTTCAAGCCAAATACGATTAAAGTAATGTGTTAAGTTACGATAGCCGCAAGCCGTATGTTTAATCTGTTTGATTCGGCGGTTTGTGCCTTCCAGAGGGCCATTAGATAAGCCTGTTTCAAGGCTGTGTTTGATGTCACGTAAGTTCTTCTTGAACGTCTTCACGGTTTTATCCATGGCGGTTCCC